>CAZCAL010000010.1:10091-14303 GCA_964496625.1 uncultured Verrucomicrobiaceae bacterium
CAACATCGTTGGCTCAGGAAAAGTCACCGGAGTGAAGGCGGGAGCCACTGCCTACAAAGTCGGCAGCACTTACAAGCTCAGCGCTACCCCGGGTGCTGGTCAGGTATTTGATCACTGGACCGGCCCTGGCCTCACCGCACCAGCCACCGAGGTTGCATCTCTGTCCTTTGTGTACACGCCAGCCATCGCTGCAAACCCTGTATTCACTGCGACCTTCGTAGCCAATCCCTTCATCGCAGATGAAATCGGTGCCTTTAACGGTCTTGTGGTTCCTTCCGCTGGAACAGACTCCAGCAACAGCACGAATGGTTGCATGAAGCTGGCCTTGTCATCGAAGGGTGCCTTCTCTGGTAGCCTCCAGATTGATGGCTTCACCCTGAAGATCGCAGGCCTGTTCACCAACACGGGTGCAGCTCGTTTTGGCACTACTCGCAGCAGCAAGATCCTCGTCGAGCGCGGCACTAAACCAGCGGTTGAACTGGCCAATGTGGTATGGAGTTCCGCCACGGATACCATCACCGGTATCGTCCGCCAATACCTCCGCAGCACGGTCATTGCCGAGAGCGAATTCACGCTCAAGCGCGCGGCCTTCTCCGCCAAAGTGCCCGTTGCCCCTGCGTCCTACTTGGACAACGGCGGTAAGTACACTGTGATCATACCGACCAAAGCTCAGACCAACGGTTTGACTGCGGCGGATTACCCACAGGGCGATGGCTCCGGCCTCATCACCATCGCCAAGACCGGTCTGGTGAAGTTCGTCGGTTGCCTTGCAGACGGCACCGCCTTTACGGCCAGCGCACCAATTGCTAGCGACCTGAGCGTGCCATTCTTCGTGCAGATCTACGCCAAGAAGGGATCGTTCAGCTCTCTCGTCCAATTGGATGATAGCCAAACGGAATCCGATCTCGCAGCGTCTGACTGCGCTTGGTTCCGTCCGTGGCAGAACAAACAGCAATACTACCCTTGGGGTTGGGAAGAAGGCGTCACGCTGGACCTCCTCGGTGCCAAGTTCGCCGTTACCAAGGGCGTCAGCGTCCTGCAAAGCGGTGCATCCACCCTCGCGTTTAGCGACGGTCTGCTCAGCACCAACGTCAACAAGGCAGTGGACATTGCTTCCACCAACAAAGTGACAAATGTGCCCGCTACCGACAAGACCTTCGCGGTCGCCATCGTCTCCACCACTGGCGACGTGAAAGGCACGTTCACACCTGACGAGACAAACAACCCAAAAGTGAAGACTGCCTTCAAAGGCAAGGTATATCAGAAGGGTTCCAACCCAGGTGCCTATGGCTTCTTCCTCTCACCAAAACCAAAGGTCATTGATGGTCTGGGTGAGTCCGGCGGATTTAGCCTGACCCATAACTAATCCCAACTTCGGTTGGTTCTTGAGCTGCGGGTTCCGAAAGGAGCCCGCAGTTTTTTTGTCCTGACACCGAGCCCTATGTGACACGATCGTCACAAGGCGTGAATTGAGACCCCATCGCCGTGATGCCACTGATGCGTCCCAAATCTGCATGGCCCTTCGGCACTCCCTTCAGCAACTCTTCCACACCGCTCAAAGCCTTGTTTTTCTTGGCTTCACGGTCGGTAGTGCTTGCGCAGCAGAGGAACGACCCGCTGACCGCCCCACCATTGGGAACCTCTTCATCCGCGAATATCGTGTCAGCGGTTCCAAGCTCCTAGATGCCGCAATTGTCGGCGATACCGTGTATCCCTTCCTCGGCCCCAACCGCACCACGGATGACATCGAGCAGGCCCGTGCGACCTTAGAGAAGGCCTATCACGACAAAGGCTATCAAACCGTTACCGTGACAGTTCCGCAACAATCGGGGCGGCGCGGGATCATTCGTTTCGAAGTCGTTGAAGCCAAGGTCCGCAATCTCAACGTCAACGGCGCCCGCTGGTTTTTGCCAAGCGACATCAAGAAGCGAGCCCCCGCGCTGGCCCCCGGCGTGAGCCCCAATTTCGAAGATGTCCAGCGCGACATCGTGGCTCTAAACCGCTCCGCAGATCTTCGTGTCACCCCTCGCCTTTCCCCCACCGAAGATCCCACCGTTCTGGATATCGAACTGGATGTCGAAGACACCTTTCCGATGCATGGCAGCATCGAACTGAACAACCGCTATAGCGAAAACACCGTGCCACTGCGCCTGAATGGGGCGCTGAGCTATGGCAATCTCTGGCAACTCGGACACACACTTGGGTTCAGCTTTCAAATCGCACCAGAGCGCCTCCAGGACGCAGAGATTTACTCTGCCTACTACATGCTGCCAGTAACGGACAAAACCTCCCTCCTCTTCACCGCTATCACTCAGAATAGCGATGTAAGCACACTCGGCGGAGTCGCCGTAGCGGGTCGTGGCCAAATCTACGGTGCCCGCGCAAACATTGTTCTACCCCAAGGGAAACACTACTATCACTCCCTGAGCGTCGGCTTGGATTACAAGCACTTCGATGAAGACGTAACGCTGGCCGATTCGGCGATCTCCAGCCCCATCGACTATTATCCGTTCTCGCTTCAATACAGCGGTTCCTGGAGTGGCAAGCGCAGCTTCACTGAGATCAATGGTGGGATGAACTGGCACTTCCGCGGCATGGGGAGCGAACCAGTGAAGTTCGACAACAAGCGCTACCTCGCCGACGGCAGCTACATTTATTTTCGCGGAGACCTCACCCACACCCACGATCTTCCCGGTGGACTTCAGGTCATGGCCAAAGTCTCTGGCCAGGCTGCAAACAACCCTCTGATCAATAGCGAGCAACTCGCCGCAGGTGGTCAGAGCAGCGTGCGCGGCTACCTAGAGTCTGCAGCGCTGGGTGACAATGGCATCTTTGGCACCCTCGAAATACGTAGCCCATCCTTCCTTGGAAAGCACGGCAAAGACGCCGACGCAAAAGACAAGCAACATGAGTGGCGCGTCTATGGATTCCTTGAAGGCGGACGTCTCAGTCTCAATCAACCGCTGCCAGAGCAGCAGGACATCTTTGAATTGGCCAGTGCCGGAATTGGCACACGGATCAAGCTCTGGAATCACCTCAACGGCTCGCTGGATGCTTCGTTCCCGCTTGTCGATGTCGGCAACACTCTCGCCAACGATCTCTTCCTCAGCTTCCGCGTCTGGGCCGAGTTCTGACTTTCCTTATCCCACTTTGTCGAATGCGAATTCTTAACATCCTCCTCGTTACACTCTCGCTTGCCGTCTCCCTCCACGCAGCGGAAGACCATGCAGAGAAGTCCCCATGGTGGGACGCCAAGTGGCCTGCACGCAAGAAGTTGGTTATCAACACCAGCGATAAGGGTATCGCTATCACTGACCCCATCGGCACCTCCCCAGTGTTGGTCCGACTGCATGACGGGAACTTCTCGTTTATGTCTGCACGCGAAGACGGTAGCGATCTGCGGTTTGTCGCAGAAGACGGCAAGACCGAACTGAAGCATCACATCGAAAAGTGGGACGGTCTTCTGAACGAAGCCTATGTCTGGGTGCAAGTCCCAGAAGTGAAGCCTAGCGCAGAGACAACCTTCTGGCTTTACTACGGTAACGTCACTGATGCCGCTAACACTGCAGACGACAAGGGCACCTATGACGAGAGCACTCTGGCCGTGTATCACTTCGGCGATGCTGGCAGCGTCTCCAAAGATTCATCTGGCAAAGCGGCTGCGCTTGAAAATACCACGCCGCCTGGACCAGGCGTCATCGGTGGCGGACATCGGCTATTGGGACAAGCTTCTATTACCATCCCAGACTCTCCAAGTCTTGCTTGGACTGCGGGCGGCAATTTTACGTTCTCGGCATGGTTCAAGGCGGGCACGGACGGCCCCGACGCAATTCTTTTTAGCCGCCGCGACGGCACCAATACATTCCTGATCGGCACCAACAACGGCGTTCCATTTGTCGAAATCAACAAACAGCGATCCGCCGCCGGAGAAGTGATCACCCCATCCGTCTGGCATCATATCGCCGCCGTCGTCGAAGGCAGCAAAACCACATTGTTTGTCGATGGCAACCCCTACAGCAACCTAGCGACAGGACTTCCCCCGATGACGGGTGCCGCGCAAATCGGCAAAGACAGCACGGGTAGCGGCTTGGGTTTTGTCGGGGACATCGATGAGGTTGAACTCTCGAAGACAGCTCGCCCAGCAGGCTTTATCAAATTCGCCAGCGTCAGCCAAGGCACCTCTTCGGAGGCAACGAAGCTGGTCGAGGCCTC
>CAZCAL010000010.1:14313-23500 GCA_964496625.1 uncultured Verrucomicrobiaceae bacterium
AGAGCGCGTAGATGAAGGCGTCGAGGCCTCTGCAGACGAATTTGGCGAGCACGCAGAAGAGAGCGAACTGATGAAGCACGTCAGCCTTCTGGCAGACATTTCCAAGGACCTCACGCCGGATGGCTGGGCCGTTATCTTCCTTTGCAGCCTCATGGCCGTCGTAGGCTGGGGCGTGGCTGTCGCGAAATTCTTCTACCTGAACAAGGTCGAGAAGGCCACCACGGACTTCCTGAAGCGCTGGGAATCCGTCTCGACGGATCTCACCGCTCTCGATCAAGGCGACGCAGAGGCCATTCGCACCCTGGGGGGAACTGCAACGGGAAAAAAGGCGCAACGCCTCATGAAGCAATCGCCGCTGTATCACATCTACCACCTCGGCTGCAATGAGATCAATGCGCGCCTTCAAAATGCCAAAGAGGGATTCAAGGGCCTATCAGGGCGCTCGATTCAGGCGATCAAAGCAACGCTCCACGGCGGTCTCATGCGTGAAGTGCAAAAGCTGAACAGCAAACTTGTGCTTCTGACCATCAGTATCGCTGGCGGTCCTTACCTCGGCCTACTGGGAACCGTCATCGGCGTTATGATCACCTTCGCAGTCATCGCCAAGAGCGGCCAAGTCGAGGTGAACTCCATCGCACCAGGGATCGCAGGTGCTCTTCTCGCGACAGTAGCGGGTCTTGCCGTCGCTATCCCAGCCCTCTTCATGTACTCCTACCTCGCCTCACGCATCAAGGATGCGGTGACGAATATGGAGACCTTCATCGATGAGTTCATCGCGAAGATGGCGGAACACCACAAGGAAACCAACTCCTAATCACCGCCATGCAAGCCGAAGGAAAAAGCTACGATGACATCAACGTCACGCCGATGGTGGACCTCTACCTCGTGCTGTTGTTGATCTTTATCATCATGACCACCGCAGGTGTACAAGGGGTGAAAGTCAATCTTCCCAAGGCCAGCAATTCCGCCGCAAAGAAGATGGATGCCCCAAAGATCCAGGCCATCACCGTGGATAACCAGGGGCAAATCAAGCTCAACGCCACCGCAATAGCCTCCATGGCCGATCTGGAAACCAAGCTCTCCGCCGTCAAGGCCGCCACACCGGAATTCCCCGCCATCGTGCGTGGTGATAGCCAAACCCAGTATCAGACCATCATGGATATCCTCGATGTCCTCGGCCGCTTGGGCATCAGCCAAGTCGGCCTCGCAACGAAACCGAACAAATAGTCTACCCATCATGAGCAAATACGATTTCGATGACGAAGAGGAAGGCCTGTTTCAGCGTCACCGCTGGCTTATGCCAGTGATCCTCCTGACACTGGGTGGCGGTGCCTATTACTTCGTCTCCAACATGAAGAGCGGACCCGAGTCACCCGTCCGGCCAAAGCAAGAGATGATGATGGTGACCATCGCACCACCACCACCTCCTCCGCCGCCCCCGCCACCACCTCCGCCGCCTAAGGTCGAAGAACCTGAACCTCCGAAAGAGGAAGAGATGGTCGCTCAAGAAGAGGTCAAAGACGAAGCCAAGCCCGAAGAACCACCTCAGGACGAACCGCCAGCAATCTCCACCAATAACGTCGGTGATGGTCCCGGTGCGATGGCTGGACTCGGAGCCTACAAGCCTGGAGTCGGCAACGGAGCTGGAGGCATTGGCGGCGGCGGACGTGGCGGTAGCAAGTACGGCTGGTATGCATCCCAAGTGCAGAGCAGCATCTCAGATGCTCTGCGCCGTAACGGCAAGACCAAGAGCGCCAAGTTCAGCGTCCAAGCCCGCATCTGGGCAGACAGCAGCGGTCGTGTCGTGCGCGCCACCATCTCCGGTTCGTCTGGGGACGCCGCTGTAGACGCTGCATTGAAAAATGATGTGCTGACCGGTCTCCAACTCAAAGAAGCACCACCCGCAGACATGCCCATGCCAATCGTTATGCGACTCACCGCCAAGCGGTCAACCGGACTGGCATCCACACGCTAAGTCAGCCCGCAGGA
Source organism: uncultured Verrucomicrobiaceae bacterium (assembly GCA_964496625.1). Classification (GTDB taxonomy): domain Bacteria; phylum Verrucomicrobiota; class Verrucomicrobiia; order Verrucomicrobiales; family Verrucomicrobiaceae; genus JACKQF01. The sequence goes on from CAZCAL010000010.1 coordinate 16,303, forward strand.
AACATTCATGATCCCAAAAAAGTCCATCGTCCCCTCATTCGCCGCTGCATTGCTGCTCACCACAGCCATCGCTCGCGGGCAGGCACCTATTTCGCCTGACCCACTCGCTCCAGTCGCACTGCCCACGAATCCGCAACCCGCAGATGAAGCCCCGGCCCCAAACCCTTTGTTGGATGCACCTCCGCTAGACACACTGCCTCGCGTCATCACTCCATCTGCCTCTGCTGCACCCACTCCAACATCAAATGCAACAGTGAATTTGTTGCGCCTCATGGTCGCCAAGAAGCTGCTGACTCAGGAAGAAGCCGATGGACTCATCCAACAAGCACAAGCCGAAGCAGCTCAGGCCCAAGCAGCAATTGAAGAAGACGCCGCCTTTCACGGAAGCCCTGATGACGTGCGTGTCACTTACATTCCAGAGAACGTGAAGCATCAGATGCAGGAGGACATCAAACGCGATGTCCTTGCCCAAGCCAAAACAGAAAACTGGGCCGCCGTCGATGGGGCCGCAGACTGGACGGATTCACTAAAGTGGTTTGGCGATGTGCGCTTTCGTTTCCGCAGCGACTTCTTTCCAGAGGGCAATGACAACACGGGGGCTTTCCCCAACTTCAACGCCATCAACACTGGATCGCCCTTTGACATTAGTGGCACGTTGTTTTCTCCACAGTACAATGTTGATCAAAATCGCAGTCGCTTTCAGGTGCGTGCACGTCTTGGCATTGAAGCAATGCTAGGCGACGGCTGGTCCTCTGGAATCAGCTTCGGAACCGGCGAATCAAACACACCCGTCACTCAGAACCAAGGCCTCGGCCTCGCAAATCAGGGACAAGGCGGGAACTTCAGCAAGCTGGGCATGTGGATTGATCGCGCGTTCATCCGCTACGAGTGCGGCAGCGAACTGGCAGACAATGGCAGCATCTACTTCGGTCGATTCAATAACCCATGGTTCGCCTCGGACATGATGTGGGATGATGATCTTGGCTTTGACGGCATCGCCCTTAAAGGTCGCAAGGTTGTAACAGATTTCCTATCTGTTTGGGGCACTGCGGGTGCCTTCCCGATCTTCAACACGGATTACAACTTTGCCACCAATCAACCTGCCAAATTCAAGAGCACAGACAAATATCTCTATGCCGCCCAACTCGGCATCGACATCAAACTCGACGATAAAATCAGCCTCAAGGTCGGCGGAGCCTATTACAACTTTGAGGACATCGAAGGCAAACTCAGCACACCTTACATCCCGCTCACCCCTCAAGACGCAGGCGATACCGACAACACCCGCCCTTCCTTCGCCCAGAAGGGCAACACCTATCGTCCGCTGCGTAACATCATCCCGAGTGTCGTAAACAACTTCGGAACCAGCTACCAGTATCAGTATTTCGGCCTCGCTTCGAAGTTTGCGGATGCAGCTCTCACCGCCCGTCTTGACATTGATGTCTGGGAGCCGTACCGCCTCAGCTTCTTCGGAGAATACATCAAAAACACTGCTTGGAACCAAGATGACGTTGGCGCCGTCGCAGTGAACAATCGTGGTGCCAATCCGGTGCTCGGGCAGATCGGCAGCTACGAAGGTGGTGATACGGCTTGGATGCTCAAGACGGAATTCGGCAAATCCAAATTTGAAAAGGCTGGCGATTGGGCTGCTTGGTTTGAGTATCGTTACGTCGAGTCCGACGCGATGCCAGATGCCTTTACCGACAACGACTTCGGCGGAGGCGGCACAAACTTTGAAGGGTTTGGTCTCGGTGCCCATGTGGCCCTCTCACCCAAGGTCAAGCTCGGTGCGCGCTGGATGAGCACCAACCAAATCGCTGGCCCGCCATTGAAGATCGACATCTTCATGCTGGACATCTCCGCAAAATTTTAACGATGAAAAGACTCCTTCTCGCACTCAGCCTCCCAACCATCGCCTTTGCCCAACAGCCGCAGCAAGACGCGGCCGCAGCGCGCATGCGGGACGCAATGAAAAAACTCACCCAGCGGATCGTCGATGCTGAGTCCCAGATGGCGGCTGCCCAAGCCGCCCAATTTGCTGCGGAGGCACAATCCAAAGAACTGGCCACCACACTTGACGCGGCCAACCGGAAGCTCAAAGACGTCAGCAATGATCTCGCCGCGCAAAAGTCCGACTCCGAAAAGAAGATCGCGGATCTTGAGAGCAAGGCGGTCGTGGACACAAGAACCATTGACAGCCTGAAAGAAGCGCTCGGAAAGTGGAAGGAAGGCTTTGAGCAAGCACGCACCGTTGCCAACGCTAAAGAAGGCGAACGTGCCGAGGCCGTTGCCCGCTCCGTCGAACTCGAACGCAAGGCCGCCGCACACGAACAAAAGAACCGCGAGATGTATGCACTCGGCATAGAGATTCTTGAGCGCTACAAGAAGTTCGGCCTTGGCACCGCGCTGCTCTCCCGTGAGCCCTTTGTCGGTTCAATGAGGGTAAAGTTCCAGAATTACATTCAAGACTACGGCAACAAGCTCGAAGCCCAGAGGATTGATCCAACGGGCACATCTCCAGCGGCAGTCCAGACACCCAAGACTGCCGCTACCGATCAGCCTCCAAGCCAACAATGAATCTCCCGGCTACATCCCACAGCCTATGCATACCCCCGTCTGGGTGGCCGCCGCCACCGCCATCATCGCGCTTACGATCAGCATCAACGCTGGCGACGTTCTCCGTGGCGGTGCTCCGGCAAATCGCCCGCGAAACTATGGAGTAAACGCCGCCACATCAGCCGCAGCAGATTTGGCCCGGCAGCACGCATCGGACTCATTGGCCCGCACGTCACGGGCAGTGCAGGCCGTACAGCAGTTGCAGCTCCAGGCAAGGCAGCGATTCACAGGTCTCAACAACCTCGGAGTAAATCCAAACAATCCCAGCCAGCAACTCCCCATCGTCCAAGATGGATTACGGCCCGGTGGCCTTCAAATCATCGGAGCGCCCGTCGGAGCAGATGCCCCTATCGAGTCCAATGCAAATGGTCGCGTCAGTGTAACCATCAAACAACGCGTCCAACAGGCATTCCTGGACTGGCAGACATTTAACGTGGGGCGCAATACCAGCGTCATCTTTGATCAAAGTCTCGGCGGCAAAAGCGTCGGGCAATGGATCGCCTTCAACACGATCAAAGACCCCAGCGGGGCGCCCTCCCAAATCATGGGGCAAATCAAAGCGCCTGGGCAGGTCTATCTGATCAACCAAAACGGGATCATCTTCGGAGGCACTAGCCAAGTGAATGTCCATACACTTGTAGCGACATCTTTGCCCATCAATCCCAACCTTGTGGAGCGCGGTTTACTGAACAATCCAGACGTGCAGCATCTGTTCTCTGCTCTGCCTATTGCTGCCGGGGCAAAAGGAACACCAGGTTTCACACCTGAGCTAAATGCAGACAAAAAGATCGGTGACATCACCGTCCAGCGCGGTGCACGTCTTACCGCCCCAACCAACGCCGATCATGTCGGGGGACGCATTGCGCTCATCGGTGCCAACGTGAATAACGAAGGCACCATCTTCACCCCAGATGGTCAGACGATCCTGGCGGCTGGTCTGCAGGTTGGGATGACAGCCCACAGCAGCAGCGATCCATCACTGCGGGGCTTAGATGTCTATGTCGGTGCCGTGGAAGATCCCGATGGCATCGTCGGTGCGTATGCCGGTTCAGCCGGAAAGGTCACGAACGCCGGGTTACTCTCCTCCCCACGCGGCAACATCACGATGACAGGCAAAGACATCGTGCAACTCGGGGCCATCACCTCTAGCACCTCAGTGGCACTCAATGGTCGTGTCGACCTGAACGCCAGCTATGATGCCGTCAGCAATCCAAATTACGACCCAACGAACTCTGCTTTTGGCGCGCCATTCCTGTATAGATCCGCAGGGACGATCACGCTCGGTCCCAGCAGCGTCATTCAAGTCCTTCCAGAGATTGGTTCAGCAGAAAAAGTCGTTGGCACCAAATTGGCACTGAATTCGCAGGTCAACATGCGTGGCAAGGTGGTTCACTTTGGCCGCAACTCCATGCTCTACGCGCCGAGCGCAGATGTGAACATCAATGCTGGCGTCTGGGATTACGTCGTCAATGGCACCACCGCTAAGAGTGCCTTTGTACTCTCTGGCGGCCAAGTGTATATGGATTCAGGAGCATGGATCAGTGTCGCAGGCACCACCGATGTAGCCGCTGCGCTTGCTGAAAACATCCTCACGCTGCAACTGCGCGGCGCTGAATTTTCAAACTCCCCCTTCAACCGGGACGGACCATTGCGCGGGATCGACATCACCCTTGATATCCGTCGCCAAGGCATGTTCAACGGCTTCGCGTGGGTGGGAACACCGCTAGCAGACGCCTCTGGATTCGTTGGATTGATCGAACGCACCGTAGGTGCTCTGACGACCGCTGGTGGCACTGTCAAAATCAACTCTGGCGGCTCGGTAGTAATGCAGCAAGGCTCCAGCATTGATGTGTCCGGCGGCTTCACCAACTACGCGGGCGGCGAGGTGCAGACAACCCGCGTCACCTATCGCAATCACATCTACGACATTTGGGAAGCGACGCCAGACCGTGTCTACGACGGCATTTACACCGGCACCTTCACCACTGGCAGCGAAAAGTGGGGACAAAGCCAGACCTATACCGTGCCCTTTATGCTGGGGAAACATTACGAACCCGGTTACACTTACGGTGCCGCTGGCGGATCCATCTCTATCAATGCACCGAGCATGGCGCTGGATGGCACCCTGCGCGGCAACACGATCAATGGGCCAAGACAACGTGACCTGCGGGCAACGCCAAGTTCTCTAAACCTCGCCTTCCAAGCCCAGAGACTTCAATCCCCTCTCTACCCAACGTTCTCGCCCACTCCACCCACGGTCATTTTCCAAAGCGGTGTCCATCAGCACGCAGCGAATCCATTCGCACTCGATGGAAATGGGGATCCCATCGCCCTTCGCGACGATCGGGTGAAGAAGGTCGTGCTTTCTCCTGGCCTCCTCACCGAAGGTGGCTTTGGCAATCTAACGGTCGAAAACAAAGACGGTAATATCATCGTCGCTGCGGGCGAATCTTTGGTCACCCAACCGCTCGGCAGCATCACGCTAGATGGAGCCAACGTGAAAATCCTTGGCGATATCATCTCCCCAGGAGGAACGATCAATCTCAGCGCCTATAACATCTCTCCGTCTGTCGCCGATGAAATCCGCCAAAGCCAAAATCCATCCACCCCTGCTCCGAATGCAGGTCGCGGTCTCGTCACCTTGGGAAGCGATGCGACTCTCGATACCTCCGGCCTTTTGATCGATGACCGTCTCAGCAATCCAGGAGCACTCAAAGAGCCCCTCGTATTGGCTGGCGGCGATGTCAACATTAACGGCTATTCGGTAAATCTCGCCGAAGGCAGCGTCATCGACGTCAGTGGCGGTGCACGCATCGATTCGTTTGGCAAGCGGACTTATGGCGACGCTGGCAGCATTACAATCAAGGCAGGGCAGGACTTGAGCCTCACCTCCGTGCTGGGCGGCAGCTTTACACTGGGGGCCGAATTACGGGGTTTTGCGGGCATGGGCGCTACTGGCGGCTCCCTGGCGATTCAAGCACCGCTCATCCAAATCGGAGGCGGCACCGGCAACCCTCGCGTGTTGTTACTTGATCCAGACTTTTTTAATCAAGGCGGCTTCAGTAGCTTCAGTCTTGTCGGCATCGGCGAAGCCAAAGGTACCGACTACACTCCGGGATTGGTCATCGCCCCAGGAACAGTCATCGAACCGGTGGTGCAAAACTACGTCGCCGTTCCCTTTGGGAACAAAGGCGGCATGAGTCTGCGTTACGTTACCTTGCCTGAAGGATTGCGCTCTCCGCTTGCGCTCGACTTTGGTGCGCTGGGCTCTTTGGATGACTTCACTAGACTCCTCAAAGTGCGAGGCGACATCGTGATGGGCGCAGGTGCTCTGATCCATGCAGGGCCAAGAGGATCAGTCACTTTCCATGGGGATACCGTCTCGATCCTTGGGTCAGTCTTTGCCCCTGGCGGCTTCATCGGGATCAAAGGTGCAGACAAGTTCCCCACGCTCGATCCAAACCCCACACAGGCGCTTGCCACGGTCTATATCGGTCCCCATTCACATCTATCCACCGCAGGCACAGTCGTCCTGACACCGGATGCATACGGTCGCCGCACAGGTTATGTTTTACCGGGTGGCACCATCAGTGTCTCAGGCAACATCATCGCCGAACAAGGAGCGGTACTCGATGTCAGTGGAACCAGCGGTGAGTTGGACCTGAACCCAGCCCTTTTAGCACTCACCACCACGGGGGATTATCTTGATGGCAGTATCCGTGTGCCCTTCACCAGTGGGCTCACCACTCCAGTCTATGGCACTGCCTCCGTCCGCACTACCATTGACAGCAACGGCGGCACGATCATCCTCGACGGTGGTGAGGAGCTCTTCACCCGTGCAACGCTCCTGGGCAATGCGGGCGGCCCCACGGCCACCGGTGGAACCTTGTTAGTCTCTTCAGGCAGGTTCTATCCTTCTGGAGTCACAGCAGAGCCTGACGATCTCAATCTTGTGGTGACACAGTCCCGCCCAAACGGCACCTTCTTTGCCCCCGGTCAAAGCGGGATCGGAAAGGCAATCGCAGGCACTCCAGGGATGGGATACTTTGCCGCAAACGATTTCCAACGTGGTGGCTTTGATAACCTTCAGCTCGGTGGCAATGTGCAGTTCGATGGCCGTGTGACGATTGATGCGCGCGGTGCCCTCAGCGTCGGAACGGGCGGCGTCATCTCAGCCAATGACGCAGTCCACCTCAATGCCAGCTATGTCTCATTGGGGACTCTGTTTGCGCCACCGATGCTGCCCACCCAGGTGCAAAATCCCTTCATCTTGGCTGGCCAACCCTTTTACTTCCCGCCGACTTTTGGACCGGGAACGCTCACTGTCACTGCCGACCACATCGACATCGGCAACCTCTCGCTGCAGAACATCGGCAGTGCACGCCTGATTGCTGACCACGGTGATGTGCGGGGGGATGGCACTTTCGACATTGCAGGCGACCTCTATATTCGCGCAGCCCAGGTGTATCCAGTCACTGGCACCACCTTCACCATCGCTGCCTACAATCACGGCGGCACTCAAGGCTCGGTGACCTTTGAACGGTCCGGCTTAAACCATCTGCCGTTAAGCGCTGGCGGTACG
>CAZCAL010000011.1:0-321 GCA_964496625.1 uncultured Verrucomicrobiaceae bacterium
CCCGGAACACCGGATGCACATGGCGTGCAGTTCTATGGCTCCATCATCAAAGACGGCACGAAGTATCGCATGTGGTATGTGGCCTTTGATGACAACGAGAACAGCAAGATCGCGTCCGAGCGCTGGCGTGCCGCCTACGCAGAAAGCGTGGACGGCATCGCGTGGACCAAGCCCGACCTGGGGCTCGTCGAGTTCAACGGAAACAAGCACAATAACCTCCTCAACATGGATGGTCAGGCGTGGGGATTTGTGAACTTGAAAGTCATCAAAGACGAGTCCGATCCTGATCCGGTGCGGCGCTACAAGATGGGCGCGCTGCTG
>CAZCAL010000011.1:331-16935 GCA_964496625.1 uncultured Verrucomicrobiaceae bacterium
GGCTCGGCACACTACTCCCTTTTGTGAGTGCGGACGGACTGGATTGGACTCCCGTCAAGGCGGTGAAACCCGTCAAAGGAGAACTCAAGAAAGAAGATCTGCTGATTCCCGGCGTCCACTTTGAACCCTGTGGCGGACTCTACAAATGGGATGGACAGTATTTCATCACCGGTCAGAACGCACTCAAAGGCACCCAAACTTATCAAGGGCGCGTGGTGCGATTGTATCGTTCCCCTGACTTCACCACTTGGTCGCAGACAAGCAACATCGCTTTCGTGCGAGAGTCACAGCATGTCTATCTCGGCGCGGGAAAGAGCCGCGAGGGCGAACAAAATCATGAGGGCATCAGCGTGTGGAATCGGGGGAATGTCTTGCTCGGAGTCACAGGTCGGTGGCATGGAGCAGCGGAGTGGAAAGATGTGACGGTGGATCTTGGCTTCGTCATGAGCAACGACGGCGTCAGCTTCCGCGAACCGCAATATGAATGGACCCTCCTCCCACGCGGCGAGGATGGACAGTGGGACCAGGGCGGTGTCCTCCAAGGGCAGGGCTTTGAAAACGTCGGCAACCAGACCATCCTCTCCTCCGGCGCATGGGACCCCAGGCACTGGGAGAACACACCCGACCGTGGCGGAGTCGGCATCGCCACGCTGCCACGAGATCGCTTTGCAGATCTGGTTGTCGATACCAGTGGCGAAGGCCCTGGCGACTACCAACTGCCCAAAGTCACCAGCGAGTTGGTAACCGCATCCTTCCCTGTGAAGAAACCGCAATTCTATGTCAACGCAGACGGCCTTGGACCTGCCGCAACACTGCGTGTGGACCTTCTCGATCACCTCGAGCGCTCTATCCCAGCTTACTCCGGTGCCAACGCAGCCCTGATCACGCAGAGCGGATTTCAGATTCCAGTGACTTGGCAAAGCAACGAGTCGCTGCCAGAGCGCGTTCGCCTTCACGTCGTCTTTGAAGGTCAAAAGCGCCAGGACATTCACCTCAGCGCCATCTATCTCCAACCATGAAATCCCTCCTCCTAGCTCTTGGACTCGTGCTGCCAATCCAGGCCACTGAACAGGTCTTCTTTGCCTTCGACGACACCAACATCGCCTGGCAGCACAATCTAAAACTGTCGCTGGTGGAGGCCACCAAGCATCCAGAAAATCCCGTCCTGCGCTGCGGTCCAGAGGGAGCGCCGGATCATGGCCATGCTATTCTTTACGGCACCGTTATCAAGCAGGGCGACACCTTCCGCATGTGGTATCTCGGCATGCACGAGACCGAAAACAAATCCGGCCAAGCCCCCGGTTGGTGGCGGCCCATGTGCTACGCTGAAAGTAAGGACGGCGTGCGGTGGACCAAACCAGAGCTAGGGCTTGTAGAATTCAACGGCAACAAAAAGAACAACATCTGCCTGATCGAGAGCGAGCTGTATTCGATGACGCGCGTGAATGATTTTCTCTCCGTTCTGTATGAACCCAACGATCCCGATCCCGCCAAACGATACAAGTGCGCCTACATTGCCCACATGCCCTTCGACGAAGTGAAAGGAGGCCGCAGCAAGATCGGCCCCGATGAGAAGCGCTGGGGTGCCATGATCACCGCCACCAGCGCCGATGGCCTGACGTGGAAAGTCGTTGGGGATCGCCCCGCGAATGCAGGTGGAGAGCGCTTTGAAGTCAGCAGTCTGTATCGGTTTGGCGATTTCTACTACAGCACAGGCCAACTCATTAGCCCCTGGTCATGGCGGCCAGATGGCAGCAACATCGGGCGCGACATGCTGGCCTATCGGTCACCCGATTTCATGACGTGGTCGCAGGCCAAAGCCCTGTCGTATGCGCGCCCCGGTCAACTGGCAAACCCACCCATCCCTGGCCAACAAATGCACATGGGCGCAGGGCTTTGGAATCGCGGAAATGTCCTCGTCGGTCTGCATGGCATGTGGCAGGATGCCGAAGCCAAACCACCCAAGGGTGAGAACTGGAACTACGGCGTGCGCATCGATGTAGGCCTGCTCATCAGCAATGACGGAGTGCACTTCCGCGAGCCTGTCCCAGGCTTCAAGATCATTCCACGCGGCGGCGAAGGCGCCTGGGATGACACCGCCATTCTACAAGCTCACGCTTTCGTGAACGAAGGAGACAAGACCTTGCTCTGGTATTCCCACTGGGACACGGGTGGAAAACTGAAAAACATGGAGATCGGTCTAGCCACTTTGCGCCGCGATGGATTCGGCTTCCTGTCCCGCATGGTCGAAGACAATGATGCCCACTGCATCACCAACACGTTCACGGCAAAGTCCATCGCGCTCAACATCGACGGCATCACTGCAGATGCCCCGGTGACAGTGCAGCTGCTTGATCACCTGGATCATCCGCTTGACGGATACACCACCACCATCACCACGAACGGTCTGCACCAAACCATCCAATGGCCCAAGCCACTGCCCACGCAAAAACTCGCCCTGCGAGTGAACTTTCCCGCCAACAGCAAAGCCAAGCTGTATGCGGTTTATTTGGAGGATTCGTGAATGGGCTGTTCCGCAGGCTTGCATCCATCCTCTGGGCGATCTAGTCTCGCGGCCTCTGTCGCATGAAATTCCTGTCTCGCCTCATCTTTATCACCCTGCTCGGCGCGGGAATAGGGATGTTTCATCAGGCACGGCAGAAGCGGATGCCCAGAGTTCAAGTAGCGGATGAGAAACAGATCTTATTGATCGGCAACGGCACCGAAATCGAATCTCTCGATCCGCACATGGTCACTGGCCAACCGGAGCATCGAATTATCTCCGCAGTGTTCGAGGGACTTGTGGCACCCGGTGCAGAGGATCCAGACGCGGACGCACCCGGTGTGGCAGAGTCATGGGAGTCTGCGGACATGCAGCATTGGACCTTTCACCTTCGCAAAGACGAGGTTTGGAGCGATGGCACACCGCTGACGGCAAAGGACTTCCTCTACGCTTGGCAGCGCATCCTTTCGCCAGAGCTCGGATCTCAATACGCGGAGATGCTCTATCTTTTAAAGGGAGCGGCGAGCTTCAATAAAGGGGAGACCAAGGATTTTTCCTCCGTCGGGGTCATAGCTCCAGATGAGCACACCCTGCAACTCACGCTGGAGGGACCTGCGCCTTATTTTCCAGGGATGCTGAAGCATTACACCTGGTTTCCTGTGCCGCAGCATACAATTGAGAAATTTGGCACCATGACTCAGCGGGACACTCCCTGGGCAAGACCCGGCAGCCTCGTCAGCAACGGAGCCTTCACGCTGAAGGATTGGCGCATCCACCACTTCATCACAGTGATGAAGAATCCGCGATACTGGGATGCGGCTCAGGTAGGGCTCAATGAAATTCAGTTCTTCCCGATTGATAACGGTGAAGCTGAGGAGCGTGTCTTTTTGGACGGCCAGTTGCACGTCACTGACACCGTCCCGTTGGCAAAGATTCCCTTGTATCGGAAAACCCGGCCTGCCTTTTTCGAACAAAGTCCAGAGCTGTCCGTTGAGTTCTATCGCTGCAATGTGACGCGTCCACCGCTTGATCAAGCCAAGGTCAGGCAGGCCCTCTCGCTCTCGCTTGATCGTGTAGCTCTGGTCGATCAGGTGATTCGTGCTGGGCACTTGGCCGCAACGGGTTACACACCGCCAGGATCGCACCCGCAGTATCCACCTCTGAAAAAGCTTGGCTTTGACCCGGACAAGGCAAGACAGTTGCTGGCGGAGGCTGGCTTTCCGAATGGCAAGGGCTTCAGAAAGATTGAAATCCTGACCAATAGCAGTGACTCCGCCCGAACCATTGCGGAGTTTTTTCAAGAGAGTTGGAAGAAGCAACTCGGCATTGAAGTCACCATCCTCCAGCAAGACTGGCAGGTGTATCTGACTTCCCAGCACACCCTAAAATATGACATCGCGCGTGCAGGTTGGGTGGGAGACTATACGGACCCCTTCACCTTCTTGGGCATCATGGGCACTGGCGATGGCAATAACGACACCGGATGGGGCAATCCGAAGTACGATGAGTTGTTAGCAGAATCAAAACTACAGGTCGATGTGGCTCGCCGCATGGAACTTCTGCGTGAGGCAGAAACGTTGCTTCTCGACGAACTGCCGATCATGCCGATCTATTGGAAGATGGATGCCCTGCTCATCAGGCCTGAAGTGCAAAACTGGCGGTCAAGCGTGCTGGGGCATCGCTGTTACAAGGCGATCCGCCTCGGGCCCTATCAACCCCTCTCCTCGGCGCCATGATTCGATTTATCCTCAGCCGATTGGTCCAGGGCATCATCGTGATTGTGGCCGTGATTTCCATCACTTTCCTTATCATCCGATTGGGACCAGGCAGTCCGTTTGCGACAGGTCGTGAGATGCCGGAGTATGTGAGGGCGAATCTGGATCGCATCTACGGTCTCGATCAATCCATCCCAGTGCAGCTTTGGCGGAACCTGAAGAGTTTTGCCACCTTTGATCTACCGGTTTCATTTCGGCTCAAGGGTTGGGGTGTCGGCGACATTATTGCCCAGGGATTTCCCGTCTCATTCACCGTGGGTGGCGCTGCTTTTCTCATCGCGGTATTCATCGGCATTCCAGCGGGAGCGCTCTCTGCACTACGCGCGGGACAACTCAGGGATCGAGTTACCATGGCCGCTGCTACACTGGGTGTGTGTGTGCCGAGCTTGGTTCTGGGACCCGTGATGGGGCTCATCTTTGGATTGAAGTTGCATTGGTTCAACGCCGCCGGTTGGTATGATGGCGATGACTGGGTACTGCCTGCCATGACCCTGGGACTGATCAGCGCGGCAGCCGTCGCACGATTGACGCGCGGTGGATTGTGCGAAGCTCTGGCAGCGGATCACATCCGGACGGCACGCGCCAAGGGTGTGGATGAGAAGATGGTCGTGGCACGTCATGCCTTTAAGCTCGCATGCCTTCCTCTCATCAACTACCTAGGGCCACTGGCGGCAGGTCTTCTGAGCGGATCATTCGTGACAGAAACGGTCTTCCAACTCCCAGGCTTGGGTCGCCACTTTGTGAATTCTGCTCTGCACAAAGACTTCACTCTAGCGATGGGCTTAGCGGGCTTTTTTGCCGCTCTGATCGTGATCTTCAATCTGCTAGTGGATATCCTGCAAGCATGGCTAAACCCTCGCATCCGCTTGACTGACAAATGACCTCAGCGCAGACAAGCACTACCGCCCGTTCCTACGGCCCCTGGCAGATCGCCTGGCAGCGAATGCAGCGAAATCGTGCGGCGATGATCGCACTCTGGGGCGTCGGCATCGTCACACTGCTTTGCTTGGGAGGTTTTGCGCTATTCCACGAATCCCAAAGCGAGCAGGACATGAATGCTATCTTGCAAGGGCCTGGACTGCATCATTGGTTTGGAACGGACAATTTGGGCCGCGATATTTTTCAGCGGGTGCTGTGCGGTGGGTGCATCAGCTTGCTCGTTGGCATCGTCGCCACCCTTGTAGCCATGGTCATCGGGCTTACTTACGGGCTCATCTCTGGATTGGCAGGCGGGCGTGTCGATAACCTCATGATGCGAATCGTCGATGTGCTCTACGGCTTTCCCTTCATCGCATTTGTCATCTTGGTGACGGTGATTTTTGAGCGAAGCTTGATGCTTCTTTTCATCGCCATCGGTGCGGTTGAGTGGTTGACCACAGCGCGGGTGGTGAGAGCGCAGGTGCTGGCGTTGAAGAATCAAGAATTCATCCTCGCTGCAAGGACTTACGGTGCCGATACAGGACGCATCCTTTGGCGCTACATGGTGCCCAACGTCATCGGTCAGGTCGTTATTTATGCAAGCCTAACCGTCCCTGGCATCATGCTGATGGAAGCCGCGCTTAGCTTCCTGGGTCTCGGTGTCCAACCGCCTAACAGTTCGTGGGGCGCATTGATTCAAGAAGGCGCAAACAACATGCAGACCTCCCCGTGGTTGCTAATCTTCCCTGGAGCCTTCTTCATCGCTACGCTGCTCGCACTGAACACGCTGGGTGATGCGCTGCGTGATGTCCTCGACCCGAAATCAATTTCGGACCTGAGTCGTCTTGACCACTGACCGCTTCTGAAGAATAACCGCGAAGGACTTGCCGCCCACCCTTCGTATGTTGTGAATGCGTCAGCTCCTCTCCTCGCTCCTGCTGCTAGGCAGCCTCTCAATCGCAACCGCCGATGAGGGCACTATCGACATCGGCTCCCACCGCGAACTGTTTGTCGATGACGCCCTGATTGGATCGCTTTCCGGCGGTGCGCGGCAGGTGCTGCACCACCCAGAGGCAAAGGAGATTGCCATCACCCATGATGCTGAATGGGAAGGCACTGGCTCCGGCTATCACAGCATCTTTTTTGATCCTGACTTGGGCAAATATCGGATGTATTACAAGTCTTGGCATCTGGCCGTATCCGATGGGAAAGTGAACACCGGGTCACACCCGCTGTTCTGCTGCTACGCAGAGAGCGATGACGGGATCCACTGGATCAAACCTGATCTCGGTATCGTGGAGTTTAAGGGATCAAAGGCAAACAACATCGTCCTCGCACCGACAACGTATGGTGAAGTGACATCCGACCCAGGACATCCGGCCGTCTTTCGGGATGAAAATCCCTCCTGTCCTGCTGACGCGCGATACAAGGCAATCATCCGATCTGCCAAGCCACACGGACTCTTGGTGTTCAAATCTCCTGACGGTCTGCACTTCTCGTTGATGCACCCAAAACCCGTCATCACCGAAGGCGCATTTGACTCGCAAAATCTGGCCTTCTTTGATCCGAACATCGGCGCCTATCGCGCCTACTGGCGGGTCTTTACCGCTGGCAAGACGGACGGTAAAGACTGGAAACCAGAGGGGAAGCGGGCGATCCGCACTGCCGTATCGAAAGACTTGATCACATGGGAACCATGGAAGGATCTCACGTATGTGGATTCACCGCAGGAACAGCTCTACACCAACGGCATCAAGCCGTACTTCCGTGCGCCCCAACTCTTGCTTGGCTTTCCCACCCGCTATGTGGAGAGACCGTGGTCAGACAACATGCACGCCCTGCCAGAGCATGAAAACCGCCAGCAACGAGCCAAAGCCAGCGAACGCTACGGCACTGCAATCACAGAAGGACTTTTCATGGCCAGTCGTGATGGGGCCAAATTCAAGCGCTGGAATGAAGCCTTCCTGCCGCCAGGGATTGAGCGTCCAGGAACTTGGCACTATGGGCATCAATACATTGGTTGGAGCGTCGTACCGACCAAGAGTCTGCTAGAAGGCGCACCGGATGAACTTTCCCTCTACGCTGTGGAGAGCTACTGGACAGGGAATAGCAGTGCATTGCGACGTTACACTCTGCGAATGGATGGATTCGTCTCTGTGAATGCACCCTTGGTCGGCGGCGAGTTCATTACCAAAACATTGACGTTCACGGGCAAGACTTTGCACCTCAATTACGCCACCTCCGCTGCGGGCAGCATCCAGGTGGAAATTCAGGACAAGACAGGCAAAGCCATCCCTGGCTACGCAATGGAAGATTGTGCAGAGTTGTTTGGCGATACGCTCGACCGCAGCCCAGTTTGGAAGAACGGCAGTGATCTCAGTTCGCTCGCTGGCAAACCGGTGCGTCTGCGTTTCGTTCTGAAGGACGCCGATTTGTTCGCGATGCAAGTTGCGGAGTGAGGACGCTGAAGCGCTTGCGTCCTCATATCAAGCGGTGGACCCTAGCCAATGTCGGACGGACCCTCTGCCAACTCAAATTCTGCGCCACCACTGCTGCTGCGGCTTGCGGGCATTGACTTGCGCTCGCTGGCTGCGATGAGGATCGGACTGGCGTTGATCCTTTTGGTCGATGGCTGGACGGCGCTAACAAATGCTCGCGCCTTTTATTCCGACGATGGATTTTTGCCAAGAACACTTTGGCCAACGATGCGCGACAGCATGGTGAACTGGTCACTCCACGCTGTGAGCGGCAGCGCATCGTGGCAGATCATCTTGATTTTGATCCAGCTGTCGGCGGCCATCGCCCTTTTGCTGGGATGGCGCACTACATTGGCGACGATAGTGAATTGGGTCTTGATCTGTTCCATCCAGAATCGCAATCCTGTGGTCTTGTTTGGTGGCGATGTGGTGATACGGATGTTGCTCTTTTGGTCCATCTTTCTTCCTCTTGGAAAGCGTTGGTCGCTGGATGCTCGCGGGCAAGACAGCGCGGCCACCGTTCAACTGAGTGTCGCAACTTTGGCCCTGCTTCTCCAGGTCTGTTGCATCTACTGGTTCACGGCGAAGCTGAAATGGGGTGTCGAATGGACGCGCGATGGCACCGCTGTCTACTATGCACTGAGCATTGATCAATTCGTCAAACCGTTTGGCATCTGGCTGCGGGGTTTTCCGACGTTTGGCCACTGGTTGACCTTCGTGATTTGGTGGGTGGAGTGCATTGGTCCTTTCGTCGCATTCATTCCGTGGCGGACTGCCTTCTGGCGCACCCTGGCGGTCGCTTTATTTTGGGGACTGCACATTGGGCTCGGGCTCTGCCTTCGATTGGGACCCTTCCCCGCCATCATGATGGTCTGCTGGCTGCCTTTTCTGCCCACTTCGTTCTGGGACTGGCTCCAAAAACGCCCTGCATCGGCGAGCAAGTTAGAGCGGTCATGGCGCGACCGAGCTGTCGCACAGGCTTTTGTTCTGTGTTGTCTGGTGGTCGTGGTGATCTGGAATCTGCGGAGCGTGAACTATGAAAAGTGGCAGCCCCTATTCCCAAACGCTTGGAGTCCAGTCGCGCAGATCTTTAAGCTCGATCAATATTGGGCACTGTTTGCGCCGCATCCGCTCTCCGATGACGGCTGGCTGGTGCTGGATGCCGAACTGAAAGACGGATCACACGTCGATCTGCTGCGAACCGGGCAGCCCACCTCCTTTCTGAAGCCAGAGCGCATCGCTGCCGAATTTCCCGACTACCGCTGGCACAAGCTGCTGATGAACCTCTGGGCAGCGCAGTATCAGACCATGCGTCACCCTGTCTGCGGGTGGATGGAACGGCAATGGAACGCCAGCCACCCCGCAGCGCAGCGGGTTCACAAATGGACTCTCAGTTTCATGGAGGAAAAGACGCTGCCCGCCTACCACGCGCTGATCCCGCGAAAAATTGAACTGGCAAAGAGCAACTAGGATTCCCATTGCGCGGATTCGCAGATGTGGTGATGTCCACGACTGCATGAAAATTCTCCGTGTGCCTTTCGTCTCACTGTCAGTCGTCGCCATCTTTTGTTCCACCTCACCCGCCGTTGAGCTGCGCGTCTCCCCTGATCTCAGCGTCGCTGACGCCGTCCAAAAGGTTCGTGAGGCTCGCAAGGCAGGGGATTCTTCGCCAGCAAAGATTTTTTTTCCAGAAGGTATTACGGAACTGACGCAGCCCATCATCCTCGAAGCTCAGGACTCAAATCTCACCTTCACAGGAACCACGGCTACCCTCATCGGTGGGCCCGTTGTGACTGGATGGCAGGATCATGATGGCAAGATCGTGAAAACAAAGATCTCGGCACTGATGCCGAAAGGCTTCCTGCCACGCCAGCTGCTCTTCGATGGGGAAAGGCAGTTCCTTGCTCGCTACCCAAATTTCGATGCCGCTGATCCGCTTTATGGTGGCTGGGCCTTCGTCGATGCCTTTCCACCTGCAGGCCCGCCCGAAGGGCACGAATGGAACACCACCCTCTATGTCAAGCCGCAGGACGTTCGCACCTGGGCACACCCAGAAGATGTGGAGATCGATATTTTCGCACAGTACGGTTGGTGGAATTTCGTCGAGCCCGTTGCTTCGCTCGATCCTCAGTCACGACTGCTGACACTGAAAAAGAAATGCAGCTACGCCCTCCATCCCCACAATCGCTACCACTTCCAGAACGCCCTCGAAGAGCTGGACGCACCGGGCGAGTGGTTCTTCGATAAGCACGACGGCATGCTTTATTTCTGGCCGCCCTCACCACTTGAAGGTAAAGAAGTTCGGCTGCCCGTCATCGATAGTTTTTTCAAGGTCAAGCAAGGTGCCAAGAACATCGTCATCCAAGGCCTAACCCTCACAGGCTGCCATGGCAGCGCCATCACCTTTGAACGCGCTGAAGACTGTGTAGTGGATCATTGCAACCTGACGCAAGTGGGAGCCTTCAACGGCAGTGGGATCGGCGTCAGCGACGGTAAAAATGTGCGACTCTCCCACAATGAAATCAGCTACACGGGCAGCAATGGCATCAGCCTCAGTGGCGGTGATCGGAAAACTTTGACCGGGCCAGTCCACATCGCTGAAGACAATCACATCCATCACATGGGCTTCTTCAACAAAAACGCCTGCGGCATCAGCATGTATGGGGTTGGCAATATCGCACGTCACAACCACATCCACGACGGGCCACGCATGGGCGTCCAGATGAGTGGCAATAATCTCATCGTCGAATATAACCATCTGCATCACCTATGCATGGAGACCCAAGACGGCGGCGCCATTTATACGGGCGGTCGTGACTGGATCAGCAGTCGCGGCAGCGTGTGGCGCTACAATTTGATCCATGATGTCATTGGCTGCGGTCAGGAGGCAGACGGATTGAAACACCCTTGGTTCACCTTTGGCTTGTATCCCGACGACAACACGGGTGGGCTCGACATCATCGGCAACATTGTTTATCGCATCGCTTACACGCCGATCCATCTGCACAACTCCCGGGATTGCATCGTCGAAAACAACATCTTTGCGCTCGGTGGACGATTCCAATTTGATCTGCATGGCTGGACCAAGCAGCAGCATTACTGGATCGACCATGGTCCCACCATGGTGAAGGGATATGAGTCCGTCGTGAATGAACCCGCGTGGAAGGGGATGCGCGGAATGGAACTGCATCCCAAAGACGCCTTCCGTGACGATGGCACGATGATGAGCGGAGACATCGTCCGCCACAACATCATGTTCAGCGCCACGCCAGGCGTCAAATACGGGGATCTGCGCAACGTCTCGGCGAAGTGGAATACCATCGACTACAACCTCGCCTGGAACGACGGACATCCCATTGTCACTGGCATTAATCAAGTCGGCCCAGACAAAGGAGCCCCACTTTTCAGCGACAACTTCGACAGCTGCGAAGCCGGTAAAACACCAAAGGGTTGGGGCTTTAACCATCGTCCCAACAAAGACGTACAACTCGTTGCCACCGATGGCGCGCTAAGAGTCGATTGCGCTATCGGTGAAGATCCAAAGAATCCAAAAAGCGTCTTCCATGGCCCCGACGTCGCAATCAAACCCGGTGCTGCGTATCGCGTCAGGCTCCGAGTCCGCAGCAGCGAACCAAAGGCCCAAATGAGCCTTGCCTTTGCCTCCTTCAAAAACGGAGAGGGCTACTGGCAGGCGGGTAGCACCAGCGTCACTGCAACAAGCGAGTGGCAGGAGGTCGAAGCAACCGGACGCATGCTCCGTGAAAATGAAACAGGCTGGAAGCCATGGATGAAGGCTTTCTGGCTGCGCATTGATTGCCATGAACCGAAGGGCCAAATTTTCATTGATGACGTGCGCATCTCCGAAGCCGAACCACTCGACGAATGGACCGCCTGGCAAACAGCTGGCTGGGATCAGCACAGTCTCGCAGCAGACCCCATGTTCGTGGACTGGAAGAATGATGACTTCCGACTGAAGCCTGAGTCACCCGCCTTCAAACTGGGTTTCAAAGCCATTCCCGTCGATGAAATCGGCATCAGGAAGGACTGATATTCCCGGCGCAGCGACAGCAGGAGTGACCCAAAGTGAAAACGCATTCACCGCTGTGTGAATGCGGTCAGCGATGCGTATTTGTTTTCATGATCAAATCACTGTCACTGCTCGCCACCATCTCCTTCGCGTTCTCAATTCATGCCGAAGATCTCCACCCCGCCGCAGATGCCGCCGGTTTTGTGCCGATGTTCAACGGCAAGGATCTGACGGGTTGGCAGACGACAGGGAACTGGCTAGTGGAGACCGATGGAAGCATCGCCCTTCACCCGCGCGATGGCGAAAAGGGTTGGCAACGGTACGATGCTTACCTTTCCACCCTGAAGAAGTATGGAGACTTCGTGCTGGATCTGGAGTTTAAATTCGAACCCACCGGAAACTCCGGTGTATTCATGCGGGTCGGCGATCTCAAGGATCATGTCTCCAGCGGCTTCGAGGTGCAGATCCTCGATAGTTACGGACTTGAAAAACCAGGCCACCACGACTGCGGTGGTATCGTCCGCTGCATCGGCCCAACGAAGAACATGGTGAAACCTGCTGGCGAATGGAATCGCTACACTATCACTGTCCAAGGGCGGCGCGTGAAAGTCGTCTTCAATGGAGAACAGATCATTGATACAAATCTCGATGAAACTGAAATGAAAACCCGCCCCAATGAGGGCTACATCGCCTTTCAGGACGAAGCCAAACGCGTGGCCTACCGCAATGTGCGAATCAAGGAGTTGAAGTAGCTGCCGCTTTGACTGGCCTACTGCGAAATGGGGTTCAATCCTCTGCCTGGAAAGGGAATGCCTGAGGGGCGCCCTAGAGGAGCGGCCTTCGATTCGGTTGGCGGCACTGCTTCAGGCGTGGCTGTGGCGGGTGGTGGATTTGCCTGTGCGGTCAGAAGCTTGCGCACCGTTTCGGCGGCTTCTTTGGCACCCTCGGGACTGTAGCCCGTTTTGACCCAAGCGATTTTGCCGTCTGGCCCGATGATGACGGTGTGAGGGATTCCTTCGACCCCGTAAGCTTTACCTACCTTCTGATCGGCATCGAGGAGGACGTTGAGCTTCCACCCGCGAGTCTCCAAGAAGGTCTTAATTTGATCAGGCGCTTCGGCCTGATTCACACCGTAGAAGGCAACTTTGTCGATGGGGAACTCCTCCATACTCTGGATGAGTTCCGGCAATGACTTCACGCAAGGGCCACACCACGTCGCCCAGAAATCCAAGACGATGACGCGCCCTCGAAATGAGGCGAGTGATGTCTCGCCAAGGGCTAAGTTGGTAAGCTTGAAATCGGGTGCTTCTTTGCCGACAAGAGGCGACTGATCGCCACCACCATCTGGTAGGACGGGGTCTGGAGTCAGCTGGAGCTGCCACCCGCGCAATGCAGACATTCCTGGCGAAATATCCGGGGTGCGAGTTTGAAGTGAATACACCATTTCCGCCGGGATGCGGCAGAGACCGAGCGTAGCGTGCTGCCCTGTGACGCCACTGGCGCTGTACTTATCAATCGCCAAACTGATGCGTCCCCCATTGGTAAGTTCCAGCCAAGTGATCTTGGCATCCGGTGGCAGGCTGGAGGGAGCAGGAGTGGACGATGATGGGGCAACACCTGGGGCGGATACTACGGGCACATCACCTGGCTTTGGCTCTGGCTTCGCCGCAGGTTCAAGCCAGATTGCAGCGGCGACTCTATCAGCAGGCACTTTTAGAGTCTCCAGCCCAGATCGAAACCCATAGTGGCCAGCAGCAAACCCTTCGATCTCACCACGCAGAAGGTCGCCATTTGCGGCCAGCAGAATGTGACGCGGAGGATCATCGCGACGGAAGCGTGGAACCAGCAGAGCCTGCGTCCGCGCTTCTTCTTGCACGTTTGGTGCGCTGGCTTGCCATGAAGCGGGTCGGAGAGAAAAATCGGAGATACCAACCTGATAAACTTGGTTGCCCCAGAGGCTGGCGGGCTCAAACACAAGACCTAGCCCAGACCGCTTTTGCACCGACACTGGTGCGCGGGCAAGGCTGATCCCATTGGCAAATACTTCGATCATTTTAGGCTGGAGAGCGATGCGAATATCCGCTTTACCGTCATCAACATGAAGCTCTCCTCGTTCGTTGATCTGACCTTCCTCACGTTCCAATCCACAGTAGATCTCGCTGCCCCAGTTGGCGATGAGGAAGTTTGTCGATGGTGCACCAGTTGCAGTTCCTGCGCCAAATAAGCGCACGCGAACGACGCTGGAGCCATTCTCATTGTGCAGCTTAAATTTGATCTCATCCCCTTGCAGCATGTTCGGATGGCCAAAACCTGTGCCAGGGAACATCACTACTTTCTCGCCACTGAACTTCAGATCCGCAGGCTTGCCCGAGGTCTGCTGCCAACCTGGATCTTCAAAGCCCTTGGGATTGACCTCCGGTGTTGCAGTCTGCACTGCATAGATTTGCGATGAAGGCAGGCTGGTAGCGGTGACAACGTCTGAATGGAACTCGATCCCTTTGCGCGAGATGCTATCGATCGTCGCCGGGATGATATTGTCGCCCCTCAGATGCAAGAGTGCAGGCGCACGGGGATGGGGTGCGTCTGCGGGCAGGTAACGTTCGACCTCCAAGTCCTCCGCATGGGAGAGGCGGGCGGGCTCCTTGGCTCCAATCAAAAGAAAGCGTGGCATCGGATCATCCGCTGCAACGACAGAGCCATGCAAAGTCACGCCGCCTGTCATCAGGCGATCCCGTTGCTCGAGCGGCGGTTCATTGTTGGGACGCGATGCCTCAGGAAAAGCAATCAGGCAACAATCCGCCATCTTGCACGCGAGCGGCGTCGTCGAAAACTCTGCCTGAATCTGCGCGGTGCCGTCTTTGAGCGACGCAAGGCTGCCTTTCAAAAGAGTACCGTCAGCGAACCAGAATTCCGTGAGCGTCGATGGCGCTGGTTTTTCCTTCACCGGGGGAACTGGCGTGGCAGGAAAGAAGGTCAAAACTTCTGCCATCGGCGCCGACACAATCTCACCTGCCGCGCCGGCGAACGAAATGGCGGTGTCCGTCGCAGCCGTCGGGGTGCCGGACACAATGCTGCCATTCGCGAGTTCAACCCATGGCAAATCTGCCGGTATGGTTTGTGGCGATTTGCCGTTCCAAGTCCGTACGGTGAGAGCATCAAGGAAAAGATCACGCGCTTTGTTGCGGATGACGATGCCGTCCTTCTTCTGGCTCAGCGGAGGGGCTGCCCCTTCAGGTCTCGGACAGCGTGTGAGTAACTTCCCATCCGGTGCATAGGCAGTGCATTCGCCCGTGGCACGATCCCAGCAAAGGCGCACGTGGAATTCTCTGTCCGTCGTCTTTAGCCGTTGCACGCTGCTGGCAAACTGGCTGCCTTGCACAATCACGACCTCGTCATCCCAAGTCTCCAGGCTGATTTTTTGGTTCGGCAGCGCATACCATTCAACGACGAACTGCGGACGCACTGAGGAATGCAAGCGGATCTCAATTTGGGATTTCTCTGGAGTCTTGACCGGCATGAACATGGACCGATTCCACGTCGGCGTAGCGATGGCCCCACCGGCAGCCATGAACCAATTGGTCAGCGCACCGCTCTTCATATCGCCCGCCTCCCATTCACGTAGACCCACCGGTCCCGAATAAAAAATGCCAGCATCTCGGAGACGTCGCATCTCCCGCAGGCGATCTTTAGCGATCACAAAATCACCATGTTGCGCACTGCGCACCTGCCAGCCTTCTGCGGTGATCCCAATCAGTGCCCCGTAGACTTGGCAACCATCGTGCAGCGTAAAGCAAAAGGACTCCGAGGTCGTGCGTGCAGGCACGGGCTGCTCCACCATGCGCAGCATGTTCATACTGATCGTGACGGGATCTGGAAAGACCTGCGCCTGCCATTCCACATCCCCATTCGCCGCACCCAGAAACTTACCGGCGAGTTCTTCTCCATTCCACCAATGCAACATTGGTTCCGTAGCATGCTCTTTGTTGCTGCGCGGCGTTCCCAGCGGTGGCTTTACGGCGACCAGTCTCGGGGCATTGTCAGGTCGTTTATCGGCCGCGGGAGCATCTGCCTTTTTTCCGTCGGCGATGAAAACATTCCCTCCAACGACCCTCACCACGCCCTGCCCCATCGTGGAGAGCAATGGGATAAAGGCAGTGCCAGCGACGAGCGCAATGAAGGCAATTCGGAAGCGGAGGCAATCAGCGTTCATAGATGGGCAAAAAGCGATAGTTGAGGGCCAGTGCCAGCAGCGACATCGCGGTGCCGTAGGATCCATTGGCAAAGCTGCCGTCGTCCCGCTGGCTCTCAGTCAGCACGCGGAGGGTTCCAGCGTTCCATTTTTGCCATGCCTCGTAATCGCCCTGGAATAGTGCCTGTGCCATGTAGTAGCGGAAATATTCGATGTAAGTGCCGCTCTCCTTGTGCTCTAACCGGCTGGTGATGTGCTTCAGTGTAGCCTCAAATTTCTGCGGGTCTTTTTGCTTCCCCACCGCAGCGACCAGGGTAGCGATGGCGGATCGGTTCATGGATTCCCCCATGCCACCAAAACCGCCTGTGTAAGCAACGGAGCCGTCCTTTCCCGTGGAACGCCGCATGTATTCCAGCGCAGCGTTGATGATCTCATCCGGCACATCCATGCCTGCATTGCGTGCAGCCAGCAGGCCCATTAATACTGCGCCAGTGACGGAGGTGTCAGCATCGCTGGAGTCAGGAGTGTAGCGCCATCCACCCCACTTGTTCTTCTTCTGAGCTGTTCCCGCCGCACGGATCGCAAGATCCAGTGCTTGCGCGATAGATCGCTTGTTGCCACCACCCCCTGCCCCTTGCCAAAGGAGGGATTCATCCAGTGCACCGTAGGCCTCCGACAGGGCCAGCATGGCAAAGCCGTGGTGATACATGCTGCT
>CAZCAL010000011.1:16945-22790 GCA_964496625.1 uncultured Verrucomicrobiaceae bacterium
CTGCTGGGCAAATAACCCGTGTTCCCATCCTGCTGCTCAATGATGTGGCGAACTGCGCGGCGAATGTTTTGCGAGTAACGGCCAAAGTTTGGGTCCTCCCCACTTGCCAGGAATGCCATCACGCAAATTCCGTCCAGGCCAGCGCCGCTGTTGCCATCTTGCCAGTTGCCGCCATCGCTCTGCGCATTCGCCAACCACGCGAGACCACGTTCGTAAATGGCATCCACCTCTGGGGGAATCGCAGCACCGAAGCGCAATTCGGGGCTCTGCGCGTGAACGCCCGAGGATGCACACAGGACCATCAAACAGAAGATGTGGCGACGAAGCATGAGGTTATTTGCGTTTGCGATTCTGTTCGATGTTAGACCAGTAGCTGTTGATGCGATTGAACTCCCGTTCCTTCCACACCTCCATTTGGCTTTCTTGCAGTACTGTTTTCATTTCCGCCTCGGGCACGCCTGCAAGAGGAATCAGCACCGAGTAACTTTGCAAATACCATGGCGATGAAAAATAGCGCCCGATATCAGCACCATACTCTTTGATGACTGCCGCAACCTTGGACTGGAGTTGTGCGGTCTGTTCTGGACCAAGCCGCAAGCGCCGCTCTGCCTCGCTAATGACCAGACCCACCACTCCTTGGCCATGATACGCCTCGCGCAGATCCGTTTCCACCTTCCACGCTTTGCGCTGTTCGGCGGTCAGTCCGTGGTCAATGGCGGACTTCCACAGTGATTGATCCTCTGGCACCAAATTTCGGTCGCCGTAGTACGATCCCATGCTCATCAAACGCTTCTGGATTTCCTGGGGGCGGGCACCTTGCACAGATTGCCGCACCCAGCGGTCCACTTCACCGCGCCATGCCGATAGCGAGCGTTCGACGGCTCCCTTTGCCGCAGTCTCCAGTGATGCCAAAACCTCTGGTGAAGGCTTGGCCACGCGTTCCAAGTCTTCCACCTTCACCTGCATACCTTGCAGCAGCCGCACGCGTTGCGTTTCCGCAAGGAAGTAGAGGTGCCCAGAGATCGCCCGCTCAAGATCCATCTCATCCTCAGGGACGGGACCTGGCTCACTGCCTTCGCCCGCGATACCAGGCATGAGCTGGCCCTGCTCTTCATCCCCAGCACTCGGGTCTTTCACCACCGTGTGCCAGCGGCCCAGCTGCTTTGCGTCCAGCACGGTCTTCAGCGAAGCATCATCAAGATTCTCAGCTGTGCTGAAGATCTGCTTCAGATCCAAGTTGTAGTAGTAGCGCTCATCGTAATCGACCAAGCGCTCCGGCAGCTTATCCATCACTCCCTCCATCAGTGGCTCCAACTTGCCACGCTGATCCGCAGTGAAGGCGACACGCTTATCCAGCTCTGCGATTGCGATGCGCGAAATTGCCGCAAAGCGATGCTGACGGCGACCCAGACGTGCTTCGGTCAGGCGCTTCTCATCGTCGGGTGTGAGGATCTTTTTCACCGCATCCTTCCACTCCGGACGCCCACGCGGCAAATTCTCCTCTTTGTTGGTATCGACATAAATGCCTGCTTCACGGGTCAGTAGCATTTCGCGTCGGGAAGGGTCCATGCGCTTTAGCATGTCGGATGCGCGACGTTTCCAATCAGCCATGGCGGAATGGACTGCCGCCTTTCCAGCAGCCTTCAGGGCATTGCGTCGGGCCTCATCCAGTTTCAGTAACACATCCATGTCCGCCAGTTCCACATCCATCATCTGATCAAGAGGCACCCGCACCTGCTCCTCAGAACGCGTTAGATAATCATTGATGTCTGCTGCCAATTGCTTATTCCTCGCCGCGACAGCCGCTTGCCACTTGGCAAACTCCTTTGCTGAAAGCACCTCCTTCACCGCTGCCTCCCACTCCGGTTGATCCGCAGGCTGTTGCACCCCTTCCACATTTGCTGCAGTAGCGATGTCCTTTGGGTTCCAGCGCGTGATGTCGCGCGCGGCATTCTGACTCCGCTCCACATAAGGCGATAGCCAGGTATAACACTTCGACTCCCAATCCTTCATCGACAATTCGATGGCTGGCGGTACTCGTGCCTCCAAGGCAGTGATTTGGTCGGCAGTGAGGTCATGCGCCTTCGCCATTTCCGCACACAGGCTCTTCATCGCCTCCGCCCAGATCTCGCGTCGCGACGTCGCCACTTTGCTGACAAATTCATGCAGCACCTTTTGCACTTCAGGTGCCAACTCGGCGGGTTTGTCGTCATCTTTGACGGCCACAGAGGCACCATGGATTGGCGACAATGCAGTGACCACAATCAAGAGCAGCAAAGCCCTGGCACTTTGAAACCGGATCACTGTTTCGTTCCCCCCTGGTTTTCCAGATTGTTGAAGTAGGCATCAAGCCCAGTCTTGAACTCTTCAGGAAACTCACGCCCCGCTCGCCCCGTGGATTGACCCACAGGGCGGGCCTTGACCTCAGATTCCGTGTCGCCGCCAGGTCCCAATTCAGACAGTGCCGCAGCGCTCGCAGTCGCAGCACCGCCGCCACCTCCAGGATCGCTGCCCCCGCCACCACCGCCGCCTGGAGGCTGACGCTTGGTTTGCAGCAGGAGTTCAATGGCCTCTGTCTCCGCAGCGATGGCCTTTGGCCCGGTGTCAGGCGACTCCAAAATGCCGCCGACCTCATCCATCACGCGACGCACCATCGTCAGCAGTTGCAGTTCCTTTTGAAATGTTTCTGGACCGTTTGGCAGTGAAGCCACGTCATCGATCGCACTCTGCGTTCCAATCGCAATACGCACCTGCTCTGCGGATAGCAGCATCGCGCGGCGCTCATAATCGGGGAGATCCACGGCGGGTTTCGCCTTGTCCAACTCACGAGTTTCGTCTCGCAGTTTCATTTCATCACGCAGAGCCTGCATGACCTTCAGCACCACTTCTGGCGGTAGGCTGTCGCCCTTTGCACTGCTGCAATTCCCCGCCTTCCCCGCAGCGACCATCTCCTCTGCCCAGCGATCCATCGTGTCCGCCCAGTACTCCGCGCCATTGATCGCGTGACCGCTGAGGTTCTCCACCGCATGTTCACCGACCTTTGTCAGCGCACGCACCACCTGCACCTTCTTCATTTCCTCCAGCACTCGCTTAAAATGTGCGTCCGGCTTCCGCTGAGAATAGGCTTCAAGGTCACTTTGAATGATCCCAACCACATCGCTTTGCGCGCGCGCGGTGCCTCTTGCCGTCGTTGCATAAGGCATGAGCACGGGTTCTTCAGCTGCAGGTTCACTATCGGCTTTTGCTGGGGTCGCGTCTCCATCACGGATCACCACCGTAACTCCATTTTCGCGCATCACCTTGCTTCTCCGTTGGGATGAGGCCGTCATCTCTTCTGGACTGATTTTTTGCAAAACCGGACGTGGCCGGGCCACACCAAAAGCGTCCAACGTGTTCTGATTGATCCCAGAGGCTAGCTCCATCTGAGCACGGGAGGCCGCCTTGAACCGTTTGACAAAAGTGCTGGCCTCCAGACTGGCCAGGATCTCATTCAACTGGTCTGTTACCCGCGCAAACTCTGCCAAAAGGTCACGCTGTTCGTCTAGACCCTTGCCCAACTTCTCCTGCGCATCACTTGCTGGCGGAGCAGGCTGATCAGACGGTGGCGCGGCCTTTTGTCCAGGTGCAGCGGCGAGTGTATTTGACGGTAGTTTCAGCTTCGCAGCGCTCGGTGGCTTCGGTGCACCGGGCTTCTGATCTGCGGCGGCGGGGTCCGGCTTATTCATCGTGCTCTCCGTCAACTTGATGGATGGTGCAGGATCTTTGGGTTTCGCGTTGGGATCGACGGGCTTTGGCTGGGCAGATCCTGGCGGAGGCTGCGGGCCTTGGGCAACTTGCGGGGCGGACTTGCCACTCTTTCCTGCCTGCTGCGCGGCCTTCCCAGGCTGACCGGATTTTGAGGATGGCGATCCTGCCTTAGCTTCGCCAGGTTTACCGTCTGGTCCAGGTTTACCGTCTGATGGCGGACTGGAGGCCATTTTAGGATCTGCGGCGGCACCTGCAGATTGCTTCAAAAGGTCCGCCACACTCGGCATCCGATTGGCGGCGATGTCCTTCAGGCTCTTCAGCATGGTGGCCCAGGATTCGAGCCGGGCCGCTTCGAACTCAGGGTTCTTGGTCGCCTGTTCCACCAAATTGCGTCCCGCCTGATTCAGCGCATCTAACCGCGCGGCGTTCGCATTCTCTGCCGTCGCCTGCTGCGCCACTTTGCGACGATTTTCCGGACGATCCAGATCGCCAGAGTTCATCGCACGCAGCTCTTTGTTCGTCTGATGCAGTTGCTGCTCGCGTTCGTAGGTCTCGCGGGCAGACTCTAGCCACTTCGTCATCTGTTGGGTCACCCACAATGCATGGTCCGTGCGATTCAGCACATGCAGCACAAAGGAAGCTGAGTAACTGCGAGGCCGGTCCGGCAGATAGTCCTCCGCCCAACCACGCACCTCGATTGTCTGCGGCGGCAGGCCCTCACGAGTCGCGCAAAACGTTGCGCGGGTGTCCATCTCTTGCATCTCCGGCTGGCCAGCTGCGGCGATCTTTTCGCCGAGCTTTGCTGGCGTCGCCTCAGGACCGCCATTCGCAGCGCGCCACTCCAAGCCCGTGCGTTTGATCCCGAAGTCGTCGCTGATGCCCAGATCAAAGGCCACCACCTCGGAGTCCAGCACGACCTGTTCCAAGGTCTCGCGACGCGCCACGATGCGCGGCGCAGCATCTTCGGCTGGCTCAATGTGCAGCACTAAAGGGTCGCGCGGGGTCAGGCCCAGTTCATCAATCCAGGAGAAAGTTGCCTTGCGTTCAGCATCGATTTTGGTCGCGGGAGCAATCAGACGTGCCCCCTCGGTCTTCACTGCCTGACCATCTAACTTCGCCGAAGCCAGCTTGCGGCTCGCCGTTGCCTCAAAGACTGCCTCGGCACCTTTGAGAATGCTCAGCGACCCACCGCGCACTTCCAGTTCAGGTTTCGTCTTGTATTGGAGATAAGCGGGCAGCGTTAGCCGAGCCTTCAGCGTCGCCAGTTCAGGTCGGGTGCGCGGCTGGAGATGCAGCGTCTTCCGCACATCGCCGACCTTCACAAACAGCTCCGTATCTTGCTTTTGTGGCGGAAAGGCAAATGGATAGGCCGCCTCAGCAAGAGCCACCTCCACACCCGGCTGCCCTGGCACCTGCGCCCATCCTACCTGTGGCCGCCAACGCGTATCGCCAGCCAGGGTAACTGGGAGCTGGAAGGGCTCTGCAAACGGTACCACCAGCGGATCTGAAAGTTTGTCCACTCGGGCGAAGGTAAAGCGCTCCGTATCTCGCCACGGCATCAGCCAGCGTTGCGCGGCATTGCGCGCCGCATCGTTCACGATCACAAAGGCCGCCACCACCAGCGCCATCACCGCACCTGCTGCCCAGCCCCACTGCCGATGTTTTGCAGCCGGCACCGCCGTGGAAAAATCCTGATCCTTCACCGCATCCGCAGCTTGGGCCATCGCCGCTTGCACAAGACGCTCGCTCCGACCCGTGACACCATCATCACGACGCGCCAGCTCCACGATGCCGAGGAGCTGATCTCCCAGGCGGGGGAATTTCCAGCGCAGGAGCCGCGCCGCATCCTCCAGCCGCCGCTGACGCCACACCCAGCGATGCCACTTCAACGGCAGGCCCAAGCCCAGCACCGCCGCACCAGCGAAAAGGATGCTGCCTCGCAACCAGGCGGGCGTGTCAAAAAAGCGGTCCAGCGCAAAGACCAGCACATACGAAAGAGCCAGCCCAAACGCCGCCGCAAGCATGCCCTCCGCCAATTTAATCAGCCAAACCCGCCGACGAAAATCCGACAGCTTTGTTTCCAGCACCGGGGGAAGAG
>CAZCAL010000012.1:0-3204 GCA_964496625.1 uncultured Verrucomicrobiaceae bacterium
GCGTCGTCGTAGAGCTTGCCGAACCAGGTGTAACTGTTGCTCTTCTCCTTCGCGCGGCGGAGCGACTCGACGAAGGTGGTGTTCGTGAGATCCGTGGGGCCGGCCATGATGCAGGTGGCCTGCACGGCGGCTGAGACGTCTTTGAATTCGGGCGTGAGGAAGTGCTCCGGTGCGGCGGCGAGCAGGCCGACGAGATGCCCGCCCGCACTGCCGCCCCAGGCACCGATGCGTTGAGGATCAAGGGCAAAGCGTTTCGCGTTCGCCCGCACCCAGCGCACGGCGAGGCTGCAATCCTGCATCGCGGCGGGATACTTCGCGGCACCTGCGAGGCGGTATTCGACGTTCGCGACGACGTAGCCCTTCTCCGCAAGCGCGAGCCCCAGGGCGCGGAAGCGTTCCTTGTCGCCACCGGTCCAACCGCCGCCATGCACGAGCACGCAAGCGGGCAGCACGGTGTCATTCTTCGGACGATAAACATCGAGCTTTAGCTCCTGCTCGGGAGTCTTGCCATACACGATGTCGAACTCGGCTTTGAGAGTGGCAGGCACTTCGGTGGGAGTTGCGACACGCTGCGCTAAAGCGGCATTGCTGAGCGTCAGAGCAGTTAATAGGAGTGCTGGTCGGATCATGGTGACGTGATGGAATTGGAATGATGAGTGTGATTGTTCATGCAAACGCCACGGATTATTTCGTCCGCCTCGCAATCACCAAGGTGGACGTGGCGACGGAGGTAAGTGCGAGCAGGGCGAGTGGTCAATCACCATGTTTTGCAGCAAGAACTCAGCGTTGGCGTTTTCAGGCGCGGCCCTTCGCGATTTGATCACGGGCGGTCTTGCTGAGGTTGCAGCTGAGAGCGGCGGTGATTTCATTGTCGCGCACACCAAACCGACTCATCCAGCGCGTCGTCTCGGGTGAGTCCACGCCACCGCGCACAGCAAGGCGACGCATCTTAAAGTCCGGCTTCACCGTCTCGTCTAGCTTCGGCAGTGCGATGGATTTCATCTGCGGCACCACCTCACCGAGTTCGCCAGGCAGATACCAGCGCACGCCCAGCTTGTCCGTGTGCTCGCTGCGCCCCACGAACTACTTCACCGTCGCCCACCCCTGCAGGATTCACTCCACCAAGTCCTTCTTCTTTCCTTTTCCGGCACCAGGCAGTTTGCGGCCTGTGGCTTTTGCCCATTTCGTGTAGGCGTCGGTGAGTTCTTTGACCCGTTCGGGATTGGCTTCTGCGACATCATGCAACTCGGCGCGGTCGGCCTCAAGATCGTAGAGTTCCCACTTCACTGGCTTCGCGGCGGTGTCCCAGACGAGCTTCCACTTGCCGTGACGCACGGCGCAGTTGCCGCTCCATTCCCAACAGAGTTCCGCCGGCGCGGGACGTGTTTCTCCACTGAATATCGGTAGCAGACTGTGGCCGTCGAGGGGCAACGCGGCCTCGCCATGAACTTCGGCAAGTGCCTTCCCCTGGGCAAGCTCGAGGCACGTCGGCACGACATCAATGATGTGGCCGATTTGATCGGTCTTGCTGTTGGGCTTCACTTTGCCGGGCCAGCGCACGATGAGTGGGGTGCTGATGCCGCCCTCGTTCACCCAGCTTTTGTAGCGACGAAACGGCGCATTCTGCGCCCAGCCCCACGAGGGACCGACGGCGGTGTAGGTGCTAACAATGCCGGGCTGTTGGGTGTCGTCGCGACCACCCGGTTCCTCGGTGCAGCCGCCGTTGTCGGAGAGAAACATGACGATGGTGTTGTCAGCGATGCCTAGTTCGTCCAGGGCCTTGAGCAGGCGGCCAATATTTTGATCCATGCGATCCACCATCGCGGCATAGGTGGCCATGCGCAGGTCTTCCCAGTCTTGATTGGCACCTTCCCAAGCATAGGCCTTGGAGTCCGTGCCGGAGAGAGCAGGCACGTGGTCGCCCCATAGACCCAGCTCTCTTTGTCGGGCATAACGCGCCTCGCGCATGGCTTCCCAGCCCGCCTTGTATTTGCCGCGATACTTCGCGATGTCCTCCGCTGGTGCATGCAGCGGATAATGGGGGCAGGTGAAGGCGAGATGGAGGAAGAAGGGTTTGGCTTCACCGGTGAACTGCTTGATCGCCTGGATCGCATGATCGGTGAAGGCATCAGTCGTGTAGTAGCCAGGAGGAAAATCGGTGATGAGTTCGTCATTCTGCCCAAACACACGCACCTTGCCGCCTTTGGCAGCGGGGTCAGGCTGTGCGGGATTAAAGAAATTGCAGCAGCCGTCCATGAGTCCATAAAACTCGTCAAAGCCCCGATCAAAGGGCCGCTGGGGTGCCTTGCTACCGAGGTGCCACTTGCCGCACAGTGCGGTGCGATAGCCTGCCGCCCGCATCTGCTCCCCCACGGTGGCGATTCCAAGTGGGATGCTGTTTCCGCCGTTGCGTGGATACATTCCAGAAAGCAGTGAGGCACGGGTGGTGGTGCATTTGGCGTTGTTGTAAAACTGAGTGAAGCGCAGTCCCTCGTCCGCCAGTTTTTGCAAATTTGGTGTGTGAATCTCTCCTCCATAAGGGCTAATGCAGGAGAAGCCCATGTCATCCGCCATCATGACGATGATGTTAGGGCGGGTAACGTCAGCTGCCGTTGAGAGTTGGGGAATCCAGATGGCCGAGAGCGCTACTAGCGTCAGATAAATTGATTTCATGGATGGAGCGGTAACGAAGCAGAACCGCTATTCCCATCAAGATACTGCCAGCCTCGACCAGACAGGAGCGGACTACCTCTACGTTGCGCCTCAGGGGATGAAAATCAAAATTGCAGTCCGAGACGCACACCTGCACGCCACTCCCCGCTGGTGTTGTCTTCCACCTGACTCTGCCACTGCAAGGAAGCCTGGATCCACAGGTGATCACTAAGTGGAATGCGATGCAGTAGCTCGCAGGCTTGGCGACTGGGCTGCTCCACGATCACTGCCAGGGCAGTGGTGTCTTCGTCCCGATTTGGCAGCAGACCTTCATAGGTGATGCCAGCCACGAGGCGGCTTTCTTGTTCGTATCCAAAGGATTGCGCGGTGGAGATGGAAGCGAATCCGGAGAGCCCCTGCCAGGCTTCGTCTGACTCGGACCAAAGTTTGGCATCGACAATGGCGTAGAGTCCCCAGGAGTCCTCCGCTCCAGGTAGCCACCATCCTCCAAGTCCCGCCGTGAGGTGCTTCCAGCCGCTGTCTTCGTCTCCT
>CAZCAL010000012.1:3214-22370 GCA_964496625.1 uncultured Verrucomicrobiaceae bacterium
CCTGCTAGCGCGCTGAAGCGTTCGCTGCCATCCCATTTGAGCCAGATCTGATACAGGCGCGGATTCCATTTCCACTCTTCTTCGGCACCCCAAACCAAGGTAGGATTGAGAAACAGATACCAGTCGTCGGCTCCGCTGAGAGTCCCCAAATCCGCCTCCAGCCAAGCTCCGGCGTCGACATTAGTCAGCCATGAGCGATTTGTGCTGGCGTGGATCAAGTCAAATGCGGCGTCTCCGCCAAACTCGATCCCATCCCATCCACGCGCAACCGATGGTGCGGTGATGAAGGTCATGATGAGCACAAGATCACGGAGTTTCATACGCGGGCACTGCTCTCCCAGCGCTGTGAGTTCTTGGAGAATAGGCCCCGGCCCCAGCCGATGAGGCTGGTGGGCATGACCAGAGCTAGGAAGTAGAGCGGATAAAAGAGGGCCAGAAAAAAGCGTACCCAGGACTGTGGTGCGTAGTGGCTATCCAGCAGGGAGGCAGTCGCCGTCTGACAGCCAAAGAGTGTGATGGTCAGCACATGCCAGAATCCGAAGTCGATGCAGTGTGCGCTACCTGCGATGACGCAATGCACAGAATCATAGAAGAGGGATGCAGCCAACGCAGTTACCCAACTAACGCAGAGAAGAGCCTCCGCAGTGAAGACGACCAGTGCAGGATTGGCGCTTTGCCAAACATTCCCGTGAAGCCTCAACACTTCCGTTAATCCCTGACTCCAGCGCCTGCGTTGCCGCCATAAGACGCTCCAAGTCTCAGGCACCTGCACATGGGCGATGGCACGCGGCACATACACTATGCGTCCGCCGCGCTGTTGCAGCCGCCAACTCATCTCAATGTCCTCAGTAATACTGGGCGAGGCAAACCCACCCGCAGCCCGAACCGCGCTCACACGAAAGCAAGAGGCCGCGCCACTGACTGTGAAGAGACCTCCCCACACACTGTTGGCACGTTTAATGAGGCCGATGATGCTGGCGTACTCCAGCGCCTGCAACTTGGCGAGAAAAGAACAGGCATTCCGCACTTGGATATTGGCAGTGGCACCGACGATATGAGTCTGGTTAAAAACAGACGCTATCTCCCGAGCAGCCGTGGTGGAGAGCATGGTGTCTGCATCCACGATCATAACTAGATCCGTGGAAAGCTGAGCTAGCGCGGACTGCATGACACGGCTTTTGCCCTGATTTTCCACAAACTCGTGCAATCGCACACCGCGTGAGGCAAAGGCCTGGGAGATCTGTACCGTGCGGTCGGTGCTACCGTCAGATAAAACATGAATCTCCAGGCAAGGATGATCGCTTTCCAACAGAGAAGCTAGGCAGTCTGCCAGGACGGCCTCCTCGTTGTGAGCTGGCACCAAGATGGCCAATGAGGGCAGTGTGCTGCTCGGCACCTCCACCCTAGCTTCCCGGCGCAAGACATGCAGTGTGGCACAAATCATCACGTAGAGGCACAGTAGCGAGGGGAACGCCACCAACCAGATATCCAGTGCATGAAGGGCTGGCATCATGGACGTGCGACGAGGGCTCCTTCCGTCCGCCCGAGTTCATCGACCACGTGATGAGCAGCGGCTTCGAGCGTCATGATGCGACAGTCTGGGCGGCTCTTTACTGCATGTATGAACTGACGCACAGCCTCTAGATTGTCCGGTCGGGAGGCGATCCATTGATGAATATCGATGACAAAACATGCTTCTCCGGCGTCCGCCATCATGCTCAGCCTATCCGTCCATGCCTGCAGCATCTGCGCGGCATCTAACCTTAAAACAAAGCGAGCATCATAGTCGTTGGGAACAACGAAGGGCAGCACAACAATACCTCGTTTGGGGTCCTGCGTGTGAGCCACGATTTGTGGGTCGATGTAGCCAGTCATCGGATCATACGCCTCTGATCCATCATAGAAAAGGCCGTGGTCAATGAGGCGATCACGCGCTAGGTCGGTGATACTGTTCCGCGGTGCCCCAAAGCCAGTAATCCGCAACTGAAGCGCCTCAAAGGCACTCATCATCTGATCAATCACGAGGACTTGCTGAGGCTCTGAAAGCGAGTCGATCTGCTCATGGTCGTATGCGTGACCAGCAATCTCATGGCCTGCAGCCAGCGCACGGCGGATGGCAGTGGGCTGCATTTGCGCGAGCTTACCACAGGTGACAAAGGTGGCTTTGATGTTCTCCTGGGCGAACATGTCCACCAGCGTGTCGATCATCTCTGGTTGCACGGTATTGTAACGGTGATCGGCGTCGGGCTCAGTGTCGATGCGAAGAACCACGGCGGTGAACGCTGCGCGCGGCATTCCCCGATGCAGGATGAACTGGTCCGTGGCGCGGTGGAGGCGCTGGACAACTTCTTGGCTCCACTCTCCGTAGTTGAACCAGGCCAGATCTGTGTCCACCCCTTTCAGAGCTTCCAGAGTCTTCATGGTCCGACCGACGGACATATCAGCGTCAATGAGACAGGAGAGCTTGGCTTCATCTCCCACCAACTCCTTGGCGTGCGCCACAGAGGCCTGCAACCAGGCGGGAGACTCATCCCAGTCATCCCAGTAACCCATGAGCACGATTTCATCGACACCCGCCAGACACATCTTCTCCA
This sequence comes from uncultured Verrucomicrobiaceae bacterium, assembly GCA_964496625.1. GTDB lineage: Bacteria > Verrucomicrobiota > Verrucomicrobiia > Verrucomicrobiales > Verrucomicrobiaceae > JACKQF01. The sequence goes on from CAZCAL010000012.1 coordinate 5,809, forward strand.
GGTCCTGGCCAGACTGAGTGTTCAATCCATAGTCCAGCGCACTGAAGGGTAGGACACTGGCTCCAAACCATAAGTCTGGCGCTACATCTGTCAGCGCATCCCGCATCGCATTGAGTGCATCATGGATGGAGTCTCCGCGCAGAGCAGTCCATGCTTCCCAGACGCGGTTATGTGTAACCGAGGCTGCGCGAAGCTCCGAAGCTCGGATCTTGCGGCCCTTCATGCGCAGAGAGAGCTCACTCAGGCAGCGCTCACAGGCACAGGAAAAGTCGTCATCGTAACGGATGAAGTCGGTGTAAATTCCAGCGATTTTATCCTTACAAAGGGCTGCCACCTCGGCCAGCAACGAGGCCTCGTAGGCAATCGCTTCTGGATGACGCGGGCAAAGCCAGCCCGACTGTTCCTCTATCTCCCCGTCTTCATTCACCCACTTGGAACCCCACTCAGGATGCGACTGCCAGGCGGTGGGATCATGCAGCGCTGGCAACCATGCAGCGACCTTGATGTCACGTTGGCTCAACTCCTGAACAAAGGTCATCAAGCGACCGTCTTGGAATCCATCGGCCACTGGCGCGATCTTACTCGGATAAAACACGCTCCCCCCCGTGAACTCATCGGTCTCATCTTGCTTAAACTGGACCCACACGCGCTGGACACCCGCATTTTGAAGTCGTTGCGCTAGAAGAACGGCATCCTGTATGGACCCCAGATTGGAAGCGCTGCGCACCACGACGGTCTTGAACGTGTTGGAGGGAGCGTGCGGTTTGTCAGAGACAGACTGAACCGGCAGAGGCAGAGCAGGAGGACGTTGCACGACCAAGGGCGCAGCAGGATCATCACGCCACTGCCAGAGAACGCTGCCAGCCACACCGAGAGTGGCCACGAGAGAGCACAGCGCTTTCGCTTGGAGGGAAATGGAGAAACCACACATGACTCACCAAGAGTACTGCGCCCCCCCATTCGCGCCAATGGCGAACCGTAACGCAAGTGTTACAAAAGCCACTGATTGCCCCTAACCCCGCATACGACCTCGTTTGCCGCCCCCGAATGTAACAACCCTGTTACAGATAATGCCCCGCCCCTGCTGTGCATCGTTGGCACTAGACCATCCAGCGTGTTAGTATTGGGATACTCCATGCATATTCTTGTCATTGAAGACGAACCCCAGCTTGCGCGCCACGTTTGCAGCGCGCTGACCCGTAGTGGGCACGAGGCCCGGGCGGAGCATGATGGCCGGAAGGGCCTGGATGCAGTGCTGCGTGACACGCCAGATTTGGTGGTGCTGGACCTGAACCTGCCAGGGATCAGTGGGCTCACCGTGCTGGAAGAAATGCGCAAGGCCCGCAGCGCCTCACGCGTGATTATTTTGACCGCGCTCGGCGATGTGGATCACCGCATCAGGGGCCTCAATGCGGGCGCAGATGATTATTTGGCCAAACCCTTCGCCATGGACGAACTCGTGGCCCGCGTGGATGCACTGGGGCGCCGAGGTGTAACACCCACCTCAGAGAACTTGCTGAAAGTCGCAGATGTCCAAATGGATGTGACGCAGCGGCGAGTCATGCGGGCGGGACAGCCCATCGGCCTCTCCCCGCGTGAGTTCGAGCTCCTGCAGGTGATGATGTCAGAGCCTGGGCGCGTGTTTACCCGCACCGAACTCTGCGAGCGAGTCTGGCAGAGGGAACATGAATACGACACGCGGACAGTGGAAATCTTCATCGCGCGCTTGCGCAAAAAGATCGACGGGGGCACAGAATCACCGCTCATCCACACCATCCGGGCGATGGGCTATACCGTCAGAACAGCCCCATGAAGACCCTAGCTCTATTTATCTGCCTTTTCACTCGGTTGGCACACGCTGACAACGTCATTGAGGGCCATGTAGAACTGCCCAAGACCAAAACTACGCCCGTCATGGCCAAACGATACGAGATCGTGACAAAGGGCGGTGTGCTCTCCACGAACCCCCCAGTGGCCATCGTTTATCTCGAAGGTGCCTTTCCCAAACCTGCAGAACTGCCCGTGAAGCAGATCATCCAGAAGGACTTCATCTTCCACCCGGCACTGCTGCCAGTGCAGGTGGGCACCAAGGTGGAATTCCCCAACCAAGACGATGTGTATCACAACGTGTTCTCATTCTCTCCGGCCAAGCGATTTGATCTGGGGCGTTACAGACCAGAGGACAAGCCAGTGCCGTCACAGGTGTTTGATAAGGCGGGACTCATCACCCTACGCTGTGACATCCATGAGCACATGCGCGGCATCATCCTGGTTGTTGACACTCCTTATTTTCTGGTGACGGGCACCGATGGCAACTTCACCCTCTCCGGCCTGCCCGCAGGCTCATACAAGCTTAAGGCATGGATTAACAGCCGCACGACCTTGGAGCAGGCGGTTACTCTCACCACAGGCAAAACAAAAGTGCGATTCCCGTGATCTCCAGGTCCGGCATCCGTCGATTTCGACTCCGCTTACTTCTCGGCATGATGCTCGTTGTATGCGTCGTGACCGGCCTAGCACTGTGGGCAACGCAGCAGAAAGTCACCACCGATAGTCGTCGGCAGCTGGAGGCTGCATTTCAAAACGAAATAACTGCCCTGCACCGAGCGAGAGAGGTGCGTCATGCAGCATTGGTGGAACGCTCCCGCGCGCTCGTACGCAGACCGCGCATCCATGCAGCGCTGGAGGACGACGCCCTGGACCTACTTTACCCGAACGCTGAGGATGAAATGCGAGACCTCATGGAGGGAGATGCAGATGCGAACCATCCACTGCGGGCACGGTTTTATCGCTTCCTTGACGCCAGAGGGAAGGTCATCCCTGCTCCAGCAGGGATAGACGCAGGAAAGCTCTCCCACGACGAGGAGTCGCGGCTGAGCCTTAGCCATGTGCCTGAGGCTCAGCAGGTAGGCTATCTTATGTATGACAATGACGCTGCCGAGGTCATTGCCGCCCCGATCATCTCCACAGAGACCAACGAGGCCATCGCCAGCGTCGTGCTGGGGTTTGAACCACTGGATCTCAATGGTGCGCGCTCATCTGTGAAGGCCGGGATATGGTCTAGTGGTCGGCTCTTTCTGCAAAACACCCCAGCCCAAGCCACGGCAGCGTTGTCCGACTTGATGGCACAAAATCCAGAAGGGCCAGATGCCGAGATAGAAATCGCTGGAGAGCCACACTTGGTTTTCAGTCGGTTGTTAAACGCCGAGTCGGTGTTTCCTCCAGCCTACGAGGTCTGCATCTACTCACTAGCGGAGTCATCTGCTCGCCAGCGGCAATTGCGCTGGCAAATTGTGGGCGCAGGAGCCCTCCTTCTCCTAGTGGCGGGAGCAGCCAGCCATGTCATCGCAGGTAGGCTCGCCGTGCCGGTCGAGCGGTTGGCAGAAGACTCAGCGCGTAACGCCGTCATGCGTGAAGAAGCCGAGGCAGCCCTGGAGCAAACGAGCGTGGAGCTCGCCCGGTCCATGCGCTTCTCAGCGGACACTTCGCATCAACTCAAGACCCCCATCACTGTGCTGCGCGCCGGTTTGGAGGAACTACGCCAGCGCCCGGAGATGACAGATGAATCACGCGAAGACGTGACAGCTCTGGTTTACCAGACTGCAAGACTCTCCAGCATGATTCATGATTTGCTGCTACTGTCTCGACTGGATGCAGGCAGGCTGGAGCTACAGATGACAGATGTCGATCTCTCCCAGCTCATCGACTCCCTAGCCGATGACCTGAGTGCAGTGCCCAGTGCACCTGACTTTGATGTGGATGTCGATGTGCCAAGGGACATGCACGTCCTCGGTGAGAAGCGCTACATCTCCATGATTCTGCAAAACCTACTGGAAAATGCCTGGAAATACAATCACCCCGGGGGCTCCATAGCCATCACTGCTCACGAACAAACCGATGTGCTCACACTGCGGGTCGGCAATACTGGCCCGCCCATTCCACAGCAGGCCCAGCAGCACATTTTCGAACGCTTCCATCGCGCCTCTGTAGGCGAAAACGTGCCTGGGCATGGCCTGGGACTGAACATCGCACGAGAACTCGCCCTGCTGCACGGCGGTGACCTTCGCTTGGTAAAGTCAAATTCAGAGTGGACAGAGTTTGAAGTTACGTTCCGCTTGGCTAGCGTTTCCCACGCCACATGACACTCCCGCGCATCATTTTTAGCCTCTCCCTGGCCCTGATCAGCATCAGTGGTCGGGCGGAAGATTGGATTGATCGCGTGGACCAAGCGCTGACTTTGTCTAGCGCGGACGACCAAGTACGGGTGCGGCTCAGCGGCCTTCTGGACCTAGAGTACTATTACAACTCCGGTCAGCCACAGGGTCTCATTTTCTCCGAAGAACACGATCTGCTCAACCCACGCGCATCGTTCTTCATTGATGCTCAGTTTGGGTCAGATATTTACTTTTTCACCCAAGCGCGGGTGGATCGTGGCTTTGACCCCAGCGATGACCCAGCCCAAGCACGATTGGACGAATACGCTGTGCGGTGGACGCCATGGGAAGATAGCCGCTTCAATCTCCAGCTGGGCAGATTTGCCACCGTGGTCGGAAACTTCACGGAGCGCCATCTCTCTTGGGAGAATCCCTTCATCAACGCACCGCTCGTCTACGAAAACTTGACCGCCATCTACGATGCTGAAGCGCCCGCGAATGCAGAGGAATTCGGCAAGGGTTTGACGGATCCCAAATACGACTACAATCCCATTATCTGGGGCCCATCTTATGCTACCGGCGTGGCCGTATCTGGCAAACTAGGGAAGTGGGATTACGCAGCAGAAATCAAGAATGCAAGCCTCTCCTCTCGACCAGAATCGTGGGATGCGTCCGACATGGGCCTTGACCACCCGACGCTCAGCGCCCGCATCGGCTACCGCCCCGACCTAGCCTGGAAGCTGGGCATCTCCGCCAGCCAGGGGGCTTATTTCACAGGGCAGGCAGCGCCTGAGCTACCCACTGGCACAGGCTTGGATGACTTCAAAGAACGGGTGATCGCACAGGACCTCAGTTTTGCCTGGGGACACTGGCAACTCTGGGCGGAACTGTATGAAGCCAGATTTGAAGTCCCCCATGTCGGCGATGCAGACGTTCTGGGGTGGTACGTCGAAGCCAAATACAAATTCATTCCCAGACTTTTTGCCGCGTTGAGATTGAATCAAATGCTCTTCGATGACATATCTAAAGGCACGGGTCCCCAACAACCCTGGGGCCACGACACCCTGAGACTAGACGCAGCCATGACGTGGCGCTTCACGCCACACTCTCAAGTCAAGGTACAGTACAGTCTGCAACAAGAAGACGGTGCAGAGGACGAGGTCTCCCATCTAATGGCGGCACAGTTCACCGTGCGTTTTTAGTCCGATAGCAGAGGCCGGACACGGCTGCACTCATGCCCGGCGTTTGGAATAGCAATGTAGTGCACTCGCAGCCCCTACCGATCAGAAGCAGTTCTGCTGATTCGCCAATGGCAACGATACTCAGGATCGCCCATCATCGCATCATTCGACCGAATTGTGGGCGACCCAAAACTTGCCACCCCTGGCATCTCAATTACCACGCTGAGCCTTCCATGGTTTACTCCGCAGATTTTGACACTGATTCAGTCACGGCACCTCTGGCATCCGCTGTGGCTTTTTGCTCCGCTTTTTCGGCTTCTTGGTTTTCTCAGTCCCGGCAGGAAGCATGTCGTAGCGTTTGGCTCCTGCTTTGATCGGCTCCGGCATTTGCGCTAGCCAAGCATCATGCAACGCCTTCAGCGACGCGACTTTCTCAGGCATCTCCTTGGATAAATCCGTCTTCTCGCTCACGTCCTTGCTGAGATCAAAGAGGCTGAGCTGTTCTTTCTCGCCTACAAGTTTCCAGTCACCCGAGCGCACAGCCCACCAACCTTCGTCACTGCCGGAGCACCAGAATAAATCACGGTCTGATGGCGCGACCGTGCCATCAAGAACCGGCAAGATGTCCATTCCATCCAAGGGCTTCTCCTTCGGAAATTCCGCGCCCGCTGCGGCGAGAGCAGTCGGCAAGATGTCGAGAGAACTGACCACAGCTCGGCTCTCGCCAGGCTTCAGCCTAGTAGGCCAACAGACCAGAAACGGCACGCGGATGCCGCCCTCGTAATCCTGATGTTTGCCACCACGCAGAGGAGTGTTGTCCGCGCTCTGAGCCAGAGGCCCGCCGTTGTCACTGATGAAGAAGAGCAGCGTATTTTCCCAAACGCCTTCGCTTTTGAGTTTGGCCACGACATTGCCAATCGCATCATCCAAGCGTTTGCCCATGGCCAACAGCGTGTTGCGATCGGGATTATCGCTGTGGAACTTGGCAATCTCATCCGCAGGAGCTTGCAAAGGAGCGTGCACCGCATTGAAAGCAAGATAGAGGAAGAAGGGATTCCCCTTTTGCCGCCCAATGAAATTCACCGCCTCACTGCCCCAATGATCTGTGAGGTAGCCGTCTAGCTTTACAGGGGTCGTGCCGCGATAGATCGGATCATTGGGATCATCCAGCTTGAAGTAATCATGCGCACCGCGCCCAAGAAAACCAAACACCTCGTCAAAACCACGGAGTGCTGGACTCCACGCTAGATCTGGCCCTAGATGCCACTTACCGATCTGCATTGTGCGGTAGCCCACTGGCTTGGGGAACTGCGGAAACAGCCTCTCCTCCATCGGCACGCCAGAGCCTGCCGCACCCGCAGTGTAGAGTCCGAGCCGCTGCTGATAACGCCCGGTCATAAGCCCAGTCCGCGTTGGCGAGCATACATGCCCAGTTACATACCCCTGCCGACAAATCACACTCTCTTTCGCCAGAGAGTCCAGATGCGGTGTCGTGATCTCCTGGGAATGCTGTGGATTGAAGAGCACATCGGCATAGCCCAAGTCATCCGCTACGATGACAACGATGTTGGGCTTATCGGCAGAAAAGGCGGCTGATATGCCGACCATGAGGCTGGTGAGATAGCGAAGAAGATTTTTCATGAAGGCAATAAATGGGCAGCAAAGATGCTTCGTAAACGCCGCAGGTCGGAGGGAAGTACGGAAATATTACATCTTTGCAATCCCTGTCACCTTTTGCACAGAGCACCACACTAAGTCGCTCCAATCAATCGCCACGAACGTCCGCGCCAATTTCCTCCCACGTCCCTCATTCACCTGGGCAACATGGGCGATACGGCCTGCCAGATGCGCGCGGAAGTCGGTATGCTTTTTTCGGTTCTGTGAGCTCGGACCATGCTGCACACAGTTATTCAAGATAGCCTTCAATACATCGTATTCCCGGCGTCCAGTATTGACCTTTCCATTCACCACCAATCCCACGACTCGCTGAGAGTCCGACCTCGCCATGAAGTGTGTCTTGCGTGGATTGGGCTGAAATCCCTCCTCCAAAACAACGGTCATCGCCATGAGATGGAATCGCTCCACGCCTCTGGCAAACCTATCTCCACCGCTGAAAATCAAGTCATCCGCATAGCGCGTGTAAACCGCCCCGCAAGCCTTTGCCAACCCGGCCAATCTTGCATCCATCCGATACGCACAGAGATTCGCCAGTGCAGGTGAGGTAGGCGCACCCTGGGGTAGATGTGTCCGACGATAGACGTTGCTTTCGGCAAATGTCCGCTGACTCAGCACTGCTGCCGGAGGGGCATTCACGCAGAGATTGGCCAGCGCTAAAGCCACGGACTCAGGGTAGCCCGCCATCCTAAACAGCGGCACAACGCGCGCGCGTGACACGCTTGGAAAGAAATTCTGAAGATCCATCCGTAGCACCATTCGCTGTCCGACATGAGGCTCCGCACTGGTCACCGTACTGCATCCTTTGCGGAACGCATGCGCCGCCGGATGCACTGCCATCGGTTCCAGTATCTGCCGTAAAATGCGACGCTGCACCTCCTTTAGTCTCGCCTTCGGGCTTTCGATAAGTCGAGCACCACCGCTGCGCTTTTGCACCCAACGATAGCGATAATTCTTTAGTGCCTCATCGGCAGCACGACGCTCCCAACCCCGTGCATCGGCCAGCCACAGCACCTGCGGCAAGCCCATGTCCATCCAGTGCGCCAAATCGCCGAGTGTGACTATCGCCGGCACCGACCAAGCAATTCCCTCTGCGGGTTGCATGGAAGGTTCATGGGGATCAATGGCATTGAGCTGAAGCTGTGGAAAGACAGCCTTCGAACAACCACGTTGAAATCCTGGGCACGCCATCAACGCACGATACACCTTTGCCACGCCGACCCGTTTTCCTAGGCCAAGCGTTTCCACCACCTTCGTCACGACTGCATGAACAAAAGCGTACCTGCGACCAAGAACCCGATCAAAGCACGCCGCCGCCGCGTCAAGATTCACCGTCACCTGCGCCATCCGGCAGGCAATCGCTCTGGCAATGTGTTGGTTTCTGCTTCGCCGCATTGAGGAAGAACTATTCAGACTGCCAGAACTGCGCGCACCAACGAGTCGGGTGCTGCGTGAGCGATCATGCGTTGTGGCGCATCTCGGCTCACGCGGTGTGATGTATAGGTAACAAAGATCCTTGGGGTAGCCCCAAAGAGGCGAAGACAGACACAAGTGCCCGTCATCACCCAGCTTGGTGCGCACAGTCTAGCTTGGCCAGAGTAACGATGTCCGGGATGAGTGACAAGCGCTTTGAAGAAGGCATTACCGATTAGCCTCATCAATGTCGTGTCCGCTCGATGCCCGCTTTAACGTCCGTGCTTCTGCCAGACCCGCACCCAATCGAATACGGCGGAGGTCGGCAGTTTTGCGTTGGCGATACCGCCCGCCCAATCGCTGACTTCGAGATCGAGGATGAGGTATTCGTCGGTCTTGGAAACGGCCTGGCAGGTGTGCCAGTAGTGGCGTCCGTCGAGGTAGAAATCGTAGCCCTCTGGTGTCCACTCCACTCCATAAACATGGTAACCGTCGCGCAGATGATAGAGCCAACCGTCAGCGGGTTCGCTCTTGTGGAGCTTGCCGTAGCCGTTCCAGTGCAGGTTGAAATGTGCCACGTCGCCCTGCCTAGCGATGTATTCCAGGATGTCGATCTCCGTTCCATTGTTTGCGGTGTCATCGGCGGTTCCCTTGCCCTTGTCTGGCGCGCTCATGTGCGGAGCCTGCATCCAGAAGGCTGTGTTCATACCGGGCTCGGTGGCCACTTGCAGGCGACACTCAAAGTAGCCGTAGGTCCACGAGGCCTTCTTCTCGGTACCGATCATGCCGCCGTGATACTGATCTCCCACTTTTTTCACGCTGATGAGCATCTGTCCCTTGCCATTAAAACTCACGCATGCAGGATCGATCCACGCTCCACGGCGCTCGCCCACACTGCGATGCGACCACTTCGTTTCATCCAGTTTTGGCCCGTCGAATTCATCCTGCCAGACCATCTTGTAGTCTTTGCTTGGCGGTCCATCGTGGGGCGCAGCCACCATGTCCTCCAGCCAAGGGCTCACCCTCTCCGCCCAGAGTTCACCGTGTTTCCGCAATCCTTTGCCATTGAAGTGAACACCCGCCCGCAGGTCCGCACGCAGTTGATCAGTGTCCGGCCCAGGCCAAGAAAGACCTTTGCTCCAGAGCGATTGCATCGCCGTGCGGAACTCCTCATCCACCGCATCCTCTTCCCGGTGATACGTCGTCACCGCCGTAAACCATGGCACCGGCCACGCAGCTGCATTGCGTGATTTGCGAATGACCTGTTCCATGAAGTCAACGTATTGCGCACCACTAATTTGACGATCTGCCGGATGTCCTTCCCTCGCCTGCCCAGCATCACTCTCCCCCTGATGCCACAGCACCGCGCGGAAACCTCCCACACCCAGAGCCTTCATCGGTGCCGTGAGTTGGTTGAACAACAAACCTGTGGATTCAAACTCCCCATCGCCCACCGCCTTCACTCCTCTGCCAGTCGTCGTGTTCTGCTTAAACTTGATCCCCTTCGGCAGCCATTCTCTCACACTCGTTCCACCCGCCGCGACCGGCACGATACCCACCGGCACATCGAAGTTCTTCACCATCGCATCCCCAAACGCTGGCATAAAGCTTCCACCCTTCCCGGTAGCCCCCACCTGAGGATCATCCGCCAGATGCCAGACTGCGCCATCAAAAGACGCCACTCGCTTGGTCTGCGTTACCTGCTTCTCACCACCATGATTCCCAGCATTGGATTGACCCGCCACGATGAAGACCTCACCAACACCGAAGCGCTCCACCTTCACCTTCTGCTCCGCCTCTTCGACCTCAAGTGAATACCACCCACCCGCAGGCACGTTGACCATTGTTTCAAATCGATGCGTGCCAGGATCAACCGTGACGGTGTGCCATTCCCCATTCCAACGATACCGCACCTCTTTGTTCGCACTACCACTAATCTTCACCTGCCCTTCGTCCACGGTATGACGCTGAAACACCTGATAGTCGCGCGGACTGTCCACCACCAAGCCAGATTCAACACCGTGAATCACCGCCGACGGTGTCAGCGTCAGCAAAAGGCAAAAAAGGGAAAGGGCTGATTTCATCATACGCTATTGGAGGAAGGACTGAAGAATAAGTAGAAATGCAGCACCTCGCCGCAATCGCTCTTTTGTCAGCATTCCCCAGTTCACGCCAAGGTCACCTTGTATCTTCAGCACGCTAAGGAGCCTTCTTTTCAAGCGGCAAATCCGAGAGCACTGGGTGATCCACCTGAATGTGACCCCAGCCGCCAGTGTGAGCATCCACCACCTGAAGTGTGGCGGATTTTCCTTGGAACTCGGTGAGATCCCAGGTTTCCCAGTTCATGATTTCTAGGCCTTCCTTGTTCTTTTTTCCACAGCCGGTCGTGGTGCGCACGGACTTGCCATCAATGAGCAAATTCACACAGGTTTTGCCGTTGTGCGGTCCGCCACCGATCAGGAAGTGAAGATACTTTCGGTCGATGGTGAAGGGTGGTGAGGTGAGGGTGCCAGTTGTCTTGTCGTTGGGACGAAAGGAATTGGCGAGCGCCTTGCCAATGGCCAGGGCCGGTTTGTTTTTAGCGGCGGCAGGTGTTTCGGGACCAGCGCCAAAGGCTTCTCCCCTGGTGATCCAGTCGCCGAAGTCGCTGGACTCGAAGTCGGCGAGCACACGATCGCCCGGTGCAGCGTGATAGGTTCCCATGGCAGGTGAGGCGGATTGCTTCGTTTCGGCAAAGAGAAAGGGGCGGGCTTGGGGAGAGCCAGGGAGCGCTGTCACTTTGAGGTCTTTAACCAAAAACTTCGCTCCGTTGAAGCCACCACCGTTCAGGTAGAACGGTCCCATGTCGCGGTTAAAGGATTCATCTGCGGCAGTGATCGTTACCCCGTCGATGGTGACGGTGAAATTTGGGCCATCGTGGATGCAGGCAATCTCATGCCAGACTTTAGTTAGTTCCGTCAACTGACCCTCCGTGAGAACGGCGGAGGGCTTTTCTTTGGAGCCCGGCCGAACAATGGCAAACTTTCCGGTGTCTGGCACGAAGGTGAAATCCATCGCGTGTCCGTGGGAGTCAGACGGCCAGGTGACGAACAGAAAGTTCTGCTTCGGCTCTATAAACTTCATCTTCCACTCAATCTGCATCCGATCAAAAGCGATCAGCCCTTTGATTGTGGCCAGATGCTTCTCCGTCGGCACCTGCTCGCCAATCATGGCTCCATCGCCGAACTTCCACGACCCGTGGTGGAATTCCAGTCCTGCTGACAGTGGCTCACCTGCGCCGTCCTCGAAGATGAGTGGTTCCGCCGCTTTGACGAAGGCCGTGAGAAGGAAGAGGCTTGCGCAGAGGCGCAGAGGCAGAGCGGAAGTTCGGTGCATGACGAAGGTTGGGGGCGTTGTCCATTGGCGTCAACGGCAGACGCGAACGACAGCGACGATGTTAAGACGCCGTGCGCCACCAAGTTATTGTGGTCACGAAGTGGACCTTGGAACCTGCAAGGCATTGCCTGCTGCAAAGTGGTGCGCCCGCCCGGATTCGAACCGAGAACCAAGGGATTATGAGTCCCCTGCTCTAACCGTTGAGCTACAAGCGCCTCTTTGTTTTCGGATTATGTACCGTCCAGCGGGAATGAGCAAGCCGCAGTGCAATTTCTACCTCAGCAAGCGGTCAAGTTCACGCTGGAAGGCGGGTATGTCTGCTGGTGGCGGCTTGTAGCCTTCTTGGGAAGCATTCAGACCCAAGCGGCCAAATTGATCCACATACCACCCGGCTAGGACGCCATCGCTGAAGGTTACTTTGCCACTGACCATCGTGCCGGGGATGGTGATCTGATCCACTGTCACGCTGATGGAGGTGCCACCGGCAGGCGGTGGGCCAAAGGGTTGCTCTGGAGGAAGAGCAGCCGGAGCGTCATCGGCAAATTCTGCGTCGGGGACGTCCCCAGCTTCTTCTACATCTGCTGTTGGCTCAGGCGCTGCGGTAGGCTCGGGAACCTTATTCTTGTCCTTGAGCTTGACCTCCAAATCAATCATGAGCAGGCGCGCCTCCATGTAGGTAAGCGTCAGGCCGAACTCCGTCTTGATACGATCTTGGATATCGTTCAGGTTTGCGCCGTCGGCAGCCCAGGTTTCGACTTGCTGCTTTTGATCGGGAGACAGATTGGCCATGATTGCTTGGAAAGGGGGATGCGGCGGGGCGGAGTGCTGCTACTTGGTGGATTCAGAAACAATCTCTTCGAGGAGCGCCGCATTTTCATGCAGGGTCTTCACCTCCTCTGGTGTCATTGATTTGCCTTCTGGAATATCCACCAGTGGTAAGAGTGCGCGCATTGCTTCCATCAGCGTACTGACAGGCTCGCGCTTCTGGATGTCTGGATGCAGAGTTTCGAGATTGATCATGTAATACTCCACGATGTCCCGCCGGGCGAGATGGCGGCTCTTCTCTTCGGAGTAATTTCCCGCCACCGCTTGAGTCGAGATATCAAAGGCACGAATCCAGCCACCAAGGCTGATGAGGTGGGCGATGTCCGTATCCCGCAGTTGCACCATTTCCGCCTCCACATCTGCTTGCGTGCGGGCGAGTTCCGCGCGGAGATCAGTCCAGTTGCCTTTGATGCTGTGCTCCAGCAGGCTCTGCGTGTGTTTATTCACGCGACTGCCAGCACCGAGGCTCTTGGCCATCTTCAGCATGGCGCGACCGATGTTTTCCATCTCCTCCACCTTCTCACACTGCACGACGAGGAAGCCATCCGCGATCAGGGTGCCCAGTCGCAGCGAGACGGACACGCGATCCGATGGCACCTTATCATTCACGGGGCGCTTAAGGTCGTCATAGGACAATGAGCCCAGCCCGTCCATCATCTCAAACAGACGACGGATCGAGGGCGTGGTGAACTCGTTCACCCCGAACTCTTCACGCACATGTTCATCGCCGACGAGGTCCTCTGGGATGACCGCTCTTTTGACCTCTTCCTTCGGCTTCGCATCCGCTGCGGTGAGCTGCGACGTCAGCGCCGCCGCGATGGGCAGAAGCAAAAACCGGTGCCAAAGTGATGAGGTTCTCATGGGATTGGCCGGAAACATAGCGAGTGCGTCGGCGAATTCCAGCGCGACTACAAGAAAGCGCGAAATACACCCTCAGCGACGCCTCAGCACCAGCAGCAGGTCAGAATACTCGTCGTCAAAGCCCCGTGGGGCCTCAATATCATAGGTAAAATCAAAGCAAGCCGCCACCTCCAGCTCTGGCGCAGCCTCCCGCAGCGTTCGGCGCAATTGCGCGGCTGAGTAGGTGCGGAAAAACCACCGCGTCTCCTGCGTGTGAGTCTCCGCCCCGCGCGAGATCTTTAGCCGAGTCCGCACCGGCTCCAGGCGCGTCTTTTTGTCCGCTGGCCAGCCCCGCGTATTGCATACCACCGCCACGTCCCCGCGTGATTCCGCCCAACGTTCGTGCTCGCAGACAGTGCGGCTGTAGTCGGTGAGATGCACGCCGAGAATGTGCAGGCCGCCCGGCATCAACGCGTCCTGGACACGTCGCAGATTGCCCTGCGCGTCCGCTTCCGTCAGGAGATACTTGAAGGTGCTGACCAGACAGTGGCTGAGGTGATACTGCCCCTGCGCCGGAGCGGTGAAGCCCGCCATGTTATCCACCCAGAGCCGCGCCTTCAGGCCCGCTGCGGCCATGCGTTGCTTTGCAAAGCGCAGCATTTCCTCACTGAGATCAAAGCCATCCACCTGCCAGCCACGGCGCGCCATTTCTAGCACCAGCCGCCCGCTGCCGCAGGCTGGCTCCAGGACGCGACGGCGTTGCTTCGGTGTTGGCACACGATTGAATCTCTCCCACACAGCTTCCATGAAGTCCGCCTCCCGTGCGGTGTCTGCATCGAAGATGATGTCGTAGTATTCGGGCGTGTCATACCAGTCGCGCTGTTCGGTTTTCCCCTTGGCCATAGGTTTTCATAACGGCCAATCGCCAGCGATGCCAGCCGCAATCAACGCCGGTGCCGAACACCGGAAAAAAACACCTTGTGCTGATGGCCTCGCGACGCGTTCTTAGCTGACGATGGCCAGACGCCACAGACGCCGCACTAGCAAGCCTCTCATCCCCGGGTTTTGGTTCCTGGTGATCGCGGGGGCGTTGGCATTTGTGTCCATCGGCATCTTTTGGGTCTTGGGAAAGACCACCCATCTCGAAGTCCAGGCCATTCCCCCATCTGCAGCATCGGCACCCGCGAATAAGCCAAGCCCCAGCGCCTCCACAGCGAATCGCTGATTTCGCAACGCAGCCTTGTCAACAGTGCCGGTCGCATTCAATGATGGGGGAGGTTTCTCTCTCCCCATCATGTCCCCACGTTTCCCACGCCCACTTCTGGCCGCCGCCACCTTGCTGACTGCGGCATCCCTTTGCAGTTGCCAGACGCTCAAAAAGCTCACCCCGAGTGTGCCCAAGCTCTCCAGCGTGACCAATATGATCCCCGGCCTGGGTGATGGCCTGCCTGCGGACGATCCCACCGTCCCCTTCAATGCCAACGGTGCCCTCGGCTACGGCCACAGCATCGCCCTGGATATCTACGAAGGCGTGCGCTCACCGAAGCGCCTGTTCGAGGGCAAGCGCATGGTGGATGAGAACGGCGTCATCTCCTTTGGCAAGACCGGCTCTGCAAAAGTCGGCGGGCGCAGCCTCATCGATGCGAACCGCATGATCTCCTCCGTCTTCCGCGTCGGTGGCCGCAGTTCCTTTGCACTCACGGTGCACATTCCCTCCGTCGAGGGCGTCGATCTTGTCTTCATTGACGGTGATGTGGTGAATGCCGCCTACATCCCCATGTGGGATCGCATGCACCTGCGGGATCTCATCAAGATCGCTGGCGGACGCCACCCTGGCTCCACCGCACGCAGCCTTTACATCACCAGAGCCGGGCAAAAGATGTTCTTTCCCAATGTGGAGGCCGCAGAGAACTGGTGGCGCTTCAAGCCGGGAGACATCGTCACCCTTTCGCCCGATCTCTAGAGCCACTACCGCCCCTGAAT
Source organism: uncultured Verrucomicrobiaceae bacterium (assembly GCA_964496625.1). GTDB lineage: Bacteria > Verrucomicrobiota > Verrucomicrobiia > Verrucomicrobiales > Verrucomicrobiaceae > JACKQF01. Next base: position 21,254 of record CAZCAL010000012.1, read on the forward strand.
CCCAACGCGCCCACCCCTTCATGCTCGAATACACCGGAGAAAATCCCGCCACCCCACAGAGCCCTGTTGGCTCCCTCTTCAAGACTGTCGCCATCCTTCGCATCGGCACTGGCACCCTGCTCCTCACTCGTCACGCGATCACCGTCCTGCCTGCCGCTTACCACTTCCTGTGGAATAATCAGCCCTGGGACTGGGCCAGCTTCATGGCCGACAATGGCATTCCCTATGCCCATCTCGTCGCGCCCGCCGTCGCCCTCATCGTCGGCCTCGTTGCCATCTTTTGGGTGCTGGGATTCCTCACCCGTTTCTTCGCCGTCGTCTTCCTCCCCATTGCCGCAGGTGCGTTGATCCTTGCACAGAAGGTTGGCTCGCCCATGGCGGAGACCTGCTGGCTGTACATCTTCGCCGCCATCACCTTGCTGTTGTTTGGCTCCGGGGCCATCTCTCTGGATAAGCTCTTCAACCTCGGTCAGCGCCCGAAGAAGAAAAAGAAGCCGTCCTTCTGATCCAGCCCAATGCCTGACCCCACCCCCACCGCCGCAGAGCGCGTCCTGGCCATCGATCCCGCCCTGCGCAAGACCGGTTGGGCCATCTTGGAAAAGACCGGGCGCGACATCCACGCCATCGCCTGGGGGGTCATCCACAATACGCCGAAGCTCCTCGGCTCCGGCTGTCTCGTGCAGATCCGCGAGCAGCTCAACGCCGTCATCACCGAGCACCGGCCCACCGTCTGTGCCATCGAGGCCACCATCTTCGTGCAGAGCTACAAGACCGCCATCGTCCTGGGGACAGCCCTCGGCGCCTGCCTCATCGCCGCCGCAGAGCACGGCCTCGCCATCTTTGAGTATGCCCCGCGCGAAATCAAACAGGCCGCCGTCGGCAAAGGGGCCGCGCAGAAGGAGCAGGTCGCCTTCATGATCCGCTCCATGCTCCGCCTCCGAGAGACCCCCTCCCCCGACGCCGCCGACGCCCTTGCCGTAGGCATCACCCACTTCCAGAATGCAGACGCTGGGGGGTTGATTGCGCGGGAGGCAAGGCGGGTTTAGGCGCAGGGCGCGCGGAGGAGTGCTAAGTGCTAAGCACTAGCAAAATGGACAAATAGATGAAGATCCTCATC
>CAZCAL010000013.1:0-15222 GCA_964496625.1 uncultured Verrucomicrobiaceae bacterium
GGTAAGTCAATCTCGCCACTGCACAGCCAACTGTGAAATTGACGACTCGGTAGTGATACAGGACGAAACCATCGTCACACAATTATTTAGAATCGCTCAAGAGGCGGTAAGCAACGCCCAACGACACGGCAAAGCGTCCCAGATTCAGCTGACCTTAAGTCGTATCAATGCTAACATGGCGGCACTAACTATTGAAGACAACGGAACCGGCCTCTCAAATCGTAAAAAATTTCGCCCATCCGATGGCATCGGTCTTCGCGTAATGAAATATAGAGCTGAGCTAATTGGCGGAGAATTTCTGATTCAGACCCTTCCCCAGTCTGGGGTGCGAATCACGTGTCGCTTTCCGTGCGACAGGCTTAATGGTCGAAACTTGACAAAACGTTCAAAATGAGGGAAAAAGTGAAACCGTGAAACATAAAATCTATATTCTAGACGACCACCCCATCGTTATCGAGGGGCTTAAGAACATAATTGACAAGCAGGACGACCTCCAAGTCATCGGCAGTGCCGAAGATGCAGCGGCAGCCGTTCAGCAGATTGGTAAACTTAAGCCAGACATCATCATCCTCGATATCACATTGAAGGATCGTAGTGGTGTGGACCTCATCAAAAAGATCCGCAGCACAAGTGCAAACTCTCAAATTCTCGTGTATTCGATGCACGACGAAAATGTGTATGCAGAGCGTTGCCTCCGTGCAGGAGCAATGGGTTACCTCATGAAGGGTGAAAGCGCAGCGCGCCTTCTCCATGGCATCCGCCAGATCATCACTGGTTCATTCTGCTTCAGCGCCTCGCTGCTGAGCAGTATTGTTTCCGGCGGCGGTCCTCGCACGGGCTCCCGTGGTGAACCAGGACGCATGCTCAGTGACCGTCAGCTTGAAGTCTTCGAAATGGTGGGTCGCGGATTCGACAGCCACGAAATCGCTGAGAAGCTTTCACTGAGTTCAAAGACTGTGGACGCTCACAAGGCAAACATTCGTCAGAAACTCGGTCTTGCCTCAGCTCGTGAATTGCTCATGGAAGCTGTTCGCTGGGTTGAGAAATAGGATCCTCTCACAAGCTACACACTCAACCAACCAACCAATCACAAACACGCCGGTGGCGCGATCTTCGCGTCCCGGCGTTTTTGTTGCGATGCAGAAGCACTATGGTATAAAGGGGTTTTATCTCCAGGGACCCATACGCATGATCCGACTCGAAAACTTCACCGGTTCATCGCTCAAACCCTTCATGGATGCGCTTGGCAAGCTCCGAATTAATGTGTTTCGCGAGTATCCTTACCTTTACGACGGCAGCCTCGATTATGAACGAGACTATCTACGCACCTATTTAGACAGCACCGAAAGCCTCGTGGTCTTGGCATTCGACGGTGATAACGTTGTCGGAGCAACAACCTGCGTGCCGCTTTCCCATGAGGGTCCCGATTTTCAGGCACCCTTCATTAAGGCAAACATTCCCGTCGGTGAAGTGTTCTATTTTGGGGAATCCATACTGCTGCCAGCGTATCGTGGCCAGGGCATTGGCAAGGCCTTTTTCCAGCGGCGGGAAGCGCATGCTAATTCCTTTTCAAAAAAAATTCGACTAACTGCATTCTGCGCCGTGGATCGAGATGATCTACATCCACTTCGCCCAGCTACCTATCGACCATTAGACAGTTTCTGGACCAGTATAGGCTACCAAAAAAGACCGGAGCTACAGGCCCAGTTTGAATGGAAGGAAATCGGTGAAGATTCCCCTTCCCCAAAATCATTAACATTTTGGACAAAACCATGCCAGCCAATGTAACGTTAGATTTGTGTACGTTCGACGTGGGCCTACCCGCGAGCACCCCTGATGAGATAGTCGATGCGATCCGTCTCCGAGTGTGGGAGTCCTGGGACAGTGGAGCGGACCTTGTGATTTTTCCAGAATACTGCTGGATGGCGCTGGCACCTCTGATTGGTAAGCATGACGATGAGCAGGCGGCCCTGCGTAATGTTGCCACAATTTTCTGGGCAGAAATTTTTCCAAAATTAACGGAAGAACTATCCCGCCAGGAAAAGACCGTCGTTCTAGGCACCTGTCCGTGGCTTGATTCTGCCACGGGCGAGTTTCGGAATCGTGCGCCGATCATAAGCTCTGGTCGAATTTTGCATCAAGACAAAATCCGACTCACTCCTTGGGAAAGCGCTTTGGGTGGAGGCAAGGTGATTCATCTCTGGAATGCTAGTGGCCTGACTTGCGCCGTTCTGATCTGCCTGGACATAGAGTTCCCCGAACTCTCTGCGGCTCTACGTGGACGAGGGGTTGACCTGATCTTGTGCCCAAGCGCTACCGAAAACATTTTGGGGGTGGAGCGCGTTGATCGCTGCGCCTCCGCACGTGCAGTTGAGTTAGGTTGCCATGTGGGCGTCGCCCATTTGGTGGGCAGTAGTTTGTCGTCTCTCATTGATCATAACATAGGGAGAGTCGCCGTTTACCATCCGTCTCAAAGTGGATTTTTAGGTCAGGCCAGATGGGAAGAAGGCGAGATCGTCGAGGACGGCTTTCATCGACTTCGCACCAAAATCAACCCTAACAAGCTAGTCCAGATGCGCGCACTGACGGACGAGACTAACCCCTCTCTCCAAAGTTCAGGAAAATCCTTCCAACAATTCTCCGTTCAAGTAGTCTGAATACGTTCTCTCAAGAAAACGTCATCATCACCGCAACCACAAGCCAAATTCCATGCTCAACGAATTCAAAAAATTCATCCTTAAAGGCAACGTCGTCGATCTCTCCACTGGCGTCATCATTGGCGCAGCCTTTGGCGGCATTGTGACGGCCTTTACCAAAGGTATTGTCGAACCCCTGCTGTCGTTGATCGGGGGAAACCCAGAGGTCGCGCTGAAGGTGGGACCCTTTGACGTTGGCCTCATTATCAGTGCCATCATTGCGTTCCTCATCACGGCCGCGGTCGTGTTTTTTGTCATCGTAAAGCCTGCCAACAAACTGATGGCGATGATGAAAAAAGAAGAAGAGGCAGCTCCCACCGCTCCTCCTGCAGAGATCGTGCTGCTAACGGAGATCCGCGATCTCCTAAAGAAGTAAGTTTTATCGGCCAATTTCAGAAGCTCCTCCAGCTGTTCGGTTGGAGGAGTTTTTTGTGCCTCGATGCCTCTATTTGGGCAGCAATTGGAAGCTGTCTTTGGCATCTTTGACAACCCAACCCGCTGCATCCAACTCTTGGCGCATCAGATCCGCAGCCGCCCAATCTCGGGCAGTCTTCGCAAGCCAACGCTTCTCTGCGAGGGCTTGGATTTCCGCTGGAATGTCCAAGTGCTCTTCCCCCGCGACTGGTGGAAGAACGATCCCGAGAGCGTCCAAAATGAAATGTAGTCCCATCCAGACCGTGCCCGCCTCTTCCTCAGACATAGCGCTAGGCTTTTGCTGATTCAGGAGTGAGAAGACATCACCGATCGCACTAGGCACATTGAGGTCATCTCGAAGACGAGCCCAAGCTGCCGAGAATGGTGCAGGATCACCATGGGAAATAAGTTCCTCATGAGAGGGAGTCGAAGCCGTAGCTAACCGCTCCGCCAGCGCCTTGGTATATCGCGCCATCTTTTGCAGTGCCTGCCGGGCGGCATCGAGTGAGTGCAGGGTGAAATTAAGTGGCTGCCGATAGTGCCCGCCCACCAGCACGTAACGGGCTTCATTGGCAGTAAACCCCCGCGACTTCAAGTCCTCCAACGTATAGAGGTTTCCAAGACTTTTACTCATCTTCCCCCCATCCACCATCAAGTGCGCAACATGCATCCAATGGTGGGCAAAATGTCCTCCTGTGCTGCAGCAACTCTGCGCGATCTCATTTTCATGGTGGGGAAACACCAAATCAACTCCGCCGCTGTGGAGGTCAAAATCTTCCCCCAGATACTCGAGGATCATGGCACTGCACTCGAGGTGCCACCCTGGGCGTCCTTCCCCCCATGGACTGACCCAAAAATTCTCCCCATCTTCCGGCTTTCGTGCCTTCCACAGCGCGAAGTCCGTCAGCGAGTCCTTCGTATATTCATCACTATCGGTGGCAGATGCTGCGTCCGATGCTCCAATCCGTAATTCGCGATCCTCCAAATGAGAGAGTCGCCCATAGTCTGCGAAAGACGATACTTTAAAATACACACTTCCATCCTTGGCCGAGTAGGCATGACCCCGTTCGATCAGCTTCGCGATCATGCGAATTTGATGGGGCAAGTGATCCACCGCACCGGGTTCCACGTGCGGCGGCAGCAAATTTAAGGCAGCGCAGTCAGCATGAAATTTTTGTGTCCAGCTACGGGTGAAGGACTGCAGCGTCTGCCCTGCCTTTTGGCTATCGCGGATCGTCTTGTCATCCACGTCGGTTATATTGCGCACATGGAGCGTCGGTGTTCCGCCCAATTCAACGACCCGACGGAAGACATCTTGGGCGACGAAGGTGCGGAAGTTCCCGATGTGGGCGGGACCGTAAACCGTCGGGCCGCAGCAATAGAAACGGAGCGTCTTACCATCCAGCGGCGCTAGATCGAGGGATTCACGGCTTAAAGTATCGTAGAGACGCAGGGAAACACCAGACATAATGAGAAAGCCCGAACTATGGAACACCCACGCCCGCACTCAAGCGCCGAATTGATCTGAAGTGCCGTCTCACCGATCCAGAAGCGGGGACTCTGAATGAACCCGCACCTGACAGCGTATCTGTTCAGGTAGATCGCAATTTTTGACGCCGCGATGCCTGCGATACGGTTCCGACCGGAAGTAGGACTGACGGAACCCTTCCCTCACCACTGACGTCGCAGGCTGACTTATTACTTGTTTTCCATGGACTCCGCGCACAGTTTTAGAACTACTATCCCATCATGAATGTCGCTGTATTGAAGAAGAACTGGTATTTTTTGGTCCCTGGAGTGCTGATCGCTTTGCCTGCCCTAGTGATCGCGATGTACATGGGAATCTACGGCTATACGTGGAGCGACGCGCTTCACAGCGCAATGCATTTCAGTGACTCCAAAACAACTTATGCGATAAAGTATAGTGATTCGGGTTTGGCAAAAATTACTCCAGGAATGGAAGGGCGGACCGTGTATGAGTTGATTGGGCAGCCCCTGGAAGGACACATCGTTGGCGGCAAGCCCGGAACGAACTGGATTTACAGCACCGCTGGTGCCCAACATCACTCCTATCATGAGCGGGCGGTGATCTTCGATCTGAATGGCGCAGGTGGAGTCCCTCGCGTCAAACAGGTGGTCAAACGATTCCACGTTGGCGAATAGATACCCCAACGATTTCACCAGATCCTTCCCCCCACTTCCCCACGTGAACATTTCCATCAGGACTCTCTCTGGGTTCCTTCGTTTAGCAGCGAGCCTAGCCCTTTTACTCACGGCCATGGGGCTTGCTTCCTGCTCCAGCTCAATGGACAGCAACAAAAAGGGCCCCCCAAAAAATCTCCCCGTAGTTTCCATCCACGGCTCACCTGCGACTCCAGCTCACAGTATGTCCCACGGCGAATATCCCTTCGACGCAGGCGGCAACTACGTCTCAAGCTGGGCAGCTGAAGGCGAGCGGATTGCAGGGAGGAGTTCCACGGCTGCGATGGACTACTCATCATGGAAGTCCTCCCATGGAACAGGTTCATCGTCCTCATCATCGTCGCGGAAAAGGTCCACCCCAGTAAAGAAAAAGGTCAGTTCCACCTCCTACGTTGTCAAAAAAGGGGACACCCTGTCTGGGATCGCTCGAAAATACGGCACAACGGTCTCAAAAATCAAGTCCGCGAATGGCTTGAAATCTGACATGATTCGCGACGGGAAGAGCTTGCGAATCCCCCGGTAGGCAATGATCAAGAAGACAATTAACAGACATTCGGCTCGCCGATTTGCGCGGATCGCATCCGTCCTGCTATTGTTACCGCTTGCCCTGCCGACAGCGCATGGCGAATCTCTAAGGTTCTCCACCGTCGTGATCGACGCTGGACATGGTGGAGCCGATGGAGGCTCCGTTTGGAGTGGATTATTGGAAAAGAAACTTTGTCTGGATGTGGCCCTCCGCCTGGAAAGAATCCTGGCATCAAAAGGAATACGGGTGGTGATGACGCGACGCACCGATGCCACCTTGGAGCTCTCCGAAAGGGCGCAGATTGCCAATCGATATCGGTCCGCCATCTTTGTCAGCGTCCACTTCAACGCTAACCGGAATCGGGGCATCTCAGGCATTCAAACATTCTACCGGAGCAGCCGCGGTCAGATCATCGCCCGCACGGTGCAGCGTGCCATGGATCGAGATCTCCCAGGGATCAATCGCGGAATTGCATACGCCAACTATAAAGTACTGAGAGAAACTGCGATGCCAGCCATCCTCGTGGAAGCAGGGTTTATTTCAAACCGGACAGAAGCTGCCCGCTGCGGCAGCGCCAACCATCGGCAAAAAATCGCCCAAGCTATTGCTTCCGGCATCCTAGCGGCACGAGCGCACCCGTAAAAATGAAGAGAACCTGCGGATTCCCAGCGCACGTAATTGACTAACAGCGCTACGTGCGCGAAAGACACCCATGCCGCCGGTTCAATCCAGTCCCGACGCCACCCCCACGGCTCGAAGCATCCCATCCAACGCCCCCACCTTTCCTTTCGAACTGGTGAGGTCGGGTTTGGAGGCTGTCGATGTTGCAATCAGGGCCCAAGCTAGCGCTTTTGATCCTGCGGTGGAGGGCTACGTCAGCTATGTCTGCCAAGCCTCCGGAAAACGTATACGCCCTGCGTTGGCTCTCCTTGCGGGAGGCGCGACAGGAGGAACTCACGAGGGGCACACTCGCCTCTCTGTGATCCTGGAGATGATCCACATCGCCTCCCTCGTGCATGACGATATCATGGATGGCGCGGATGTTCGACGCAGTATGCCCACCGCCTCTGCAAAGTGGGGCAGTTCGCTGGCAGTCCTGCTCGGTGACAGTTTGTTCGCCTACGCGCTGGAGCAAGCCACAGAATTCGATGACATGGCGGTCTGCCGCATCATTTCCCGCGCCTCCCGCGATGTCTGCTCTGGGGAGATCTTACAAACCCAGCGTCGGTTTGATCTGAATCTTTCAGTGCCCGACTACCTGCGCATGATTGAGATGAAAACCGCTGCGCTGTTTGCTGCCGCAGCAGAGCTGGGTGCCCGGTTGAAGGGGGCCAGCGAGGCAACTCAATCGGCATTGCGTTCTTATGGGCTGCGGTTAGGTACCGTTTACCAAATCTACGACGATTGTCTTGATCTCGTCGGCGATGAGGCAACCGCCGGCAAAACCTTGCGCACAGACCTAATCAAGGGGAAGCTAACACTGCCTGTTCTCTTCCTGCTGATGAATGCCACGGAGTCGCAGAAGACCAAGCTGAACCGAATGCTGCTGAAAGGGGAGCCCATGGATACGTCGATCCTAGCGGGCATTGCCGACTACGAAGGCGCGGTGGAGCAAGCAATCACCCAAGCGCAATCCATGCTGAAGGGCGCTGTTCAGGATCTCAATATCCTGCCGCCAAGCCCCGAGCGCGTCGCCCTGGAGCAGATCACCTCATTCCTGCACCATCTCCTCGACAACTGCCGCGTGCCGGTCTGACCTCACCCTCCGCATGACCAACCGCATCCTGGACATACCAGAGGATGACAGGCCGAGGGAGCGCCTCCTACGGTTGGGACCCGCCGCTCTATCAGACGCAGAACTGATCGCCCTCTTCATCAATACCGGCGTAAAGGGTGAGAACGCCCTCCAGGTAGCTCAGCGGCTCATTCGGGAACACCGCTCACTGCGAGCCCTCTCGCGTCTTGAGCCCAAGCTCCTATCAAGCAGTCGGGCGCTAGGCCCAGCCAAGGCCGCCTTGATCGCAGCGGCATTTGAACTGGGCAGGCGCGCCGAAGCGGAAAGCAATAAAGACGAGCCGATGCGGAGCCCCGAGATGATCTACCGATTCCTCGGGCCGCAGATGCAACAACTCCCTCACGAGTCGTTCCGCGTCCTTTTGCTAAATACTAAGCTGGGTCTCATACGCCAAGATGAACTCTTCCGCGGCAGCGTCAATGAGACCGTCGCCCATCCCAGGGAAATTTTCAGCAAAGTACTCATTCACTCTGCATTCGCCTTCGCCGTGGCCCACAATCACCCGTCAGGCGATCCGAATCCTAGCGATGCAGACGTCCGTCTGACCCGCAGGCTCAAAGAAGGTGCGGCCATTCTGCGCGTCGAGTTTTTTGACCACGTCATCATCGGCCTGCCCAATCCTGACCGCCCCCAGCCCTACTTCAGCTTTCGCGAAAGCGGCATCATCTGACGCCCATGATCCATCCCAGCGCCCTCATCGATCCCACCGCCACCATTGACTCCAGTGTCGTCATCGGCCCCTACGTTGTCATTGACGGCCCGGCCAAAATCGCTGCCGGATGTCGATTGGAGGCGCACTGCCAAATTGTTGGGGACGTCACCATCGGGCCAGACACGGTCATCGGGCGCGCGGCCATCGTCGGTGCTGAACCTCAAGACCTTGGCTTTGATCCAGCGATGCAAAGCAGCGTCGTCCTGGGTAAAAACAACGTTATCCGCGAGCACGTCACGATTCATCGAGGCAGCAAACCCGGTAGCGTCACGCAAATCGGCGATAGGAACTTCATCATGGTGGGCAGCCATCTGGCCCACGACGTCGTCCTGGGAGATAACAATGTCCTGGCCAACGCTGCCTTGCTCGCAGGGCACATTCACGTCGGAAACAACACTTTTATCGGCGGGGGCGCGGTTTTTCACCAATTTTTGCGAATCGGAGACTACTGCGTCATCCAGGGCAACGGCAGTTTTTCAAAAGACATCCCCCACTACTGCGCCGCACAGCGCATCAATCGCGTCACCGGATTAAACGTCATCGGCCTGCGTCGGCAGGGATTTAGCACCCAGGAGCGGGCGGAAATCAAAGAACTCTTTGCCTTACTCTTCCGTGGCGCGCTGAATCTCAGTCAGGCTGTGGGCGAGGCCAAGCAGAGAAACTGGACACCGAAGGCCGCCCGGCTGCTAGAATTTGTCGCGGCCCCCAGCCGTAAGGGGATCTGTCCACTCCGGGGCAGCTCCAGCGACGCTTCGGACTAAGCCTCTAGTCCACCCGGAAAAAAGTGCTGCTTTTCCTTGTCACCTCTTGCCGACTCGCCTATCAATTAGGCTGTCGAAACCATCACCCTGGATTGACCGCCCGTTCGCGGGTATCATTCGCCTCTCTCTCCCCCTACTTTACGAGCTATGACCTTATCCCGATCCTGCGTCGTTGCCCTGGCTGCCACACTGCTCGGTGCCCCACTCCTCCGCGCCCAATCGCTTTTGGAGAACCTCACCAGCAATATTAATATCGAAGGCATCGACCCTGGGTCCAATACCACCTTTGATCCAGACACAGGCATTGCCTCCGCCAGCGGTGGTGTTCGGATCACTTACGGGGATGTGGTCATCAATGCAGGTCGTGCAGAGTACAACTCCAATACAGGTGATGTCATTGCTCGCGAAAATGTGACCGTCTGGAAGGCCGGAACCACCTACAAGAGCCAAAACCTCGTTTACAACATTAAGACGGGCGAACTTACTGGTAACGACATCCGCAGTTCCATTGCCAAAGGTTCTGGCACCCTGTTTTACGCCACCGAAGACTTTGAAACAGAGACAAAGTTCATTGAGCGCATCGACGGTAACTCGACTTTTTTCACCAGCCACGATATCGCGAATCCGAATTACCACGTCGAGGCGAAGCAAATCACGATTTATCCAGAGGACCGCATTGTCATGAAGCGGGTCACCGTGTATGCAGGCAAGACCCCGGTCTTTTGGCTCCCTTACCTTTCGCAACCCCTTGATGACGAAGTCGGTTACAGCTTCACTCCTGGCTACAGCAGCAATTGGGGCGCGTTCCTCTTGAATCAGTATGGTGTGATCCATGGCGACCATACCCTTGCCAAATACAAACTAGACCTCCGCAGTTCACGCGGCTTTGCAGGTGGTGTTGATTTCATCTCCATGCGTCACCGCGCAAATCAAGAGAACTTCGGGACGTTGAAGCTCTACTACGCCAACGATTCGGACCCTTCCCTCACCCGCACTGGCGGAACTCGTGACCCTGTCGACGCTGACCGCTACCGTGTGAATTTCCAGCACCGCATCTATTTGCCAGGCCCTGAAGCCAGCACTTGGTATCTTGACTTTGATATCAACAAGATGAGCGACATCCACTTTTACGAAGACTTCTTCTTCGAAGAGTTCCGCTCCAATCGTGAGCCTGATAACCAGATCTCCCTGATCCACACAGACGACAAATACGTTGCCACCCTGGAAGGCGCGTTTCAAATCAACGATTTCTACCGGACCACCACACGCCTGCCTGAGCTCTCCGTAGATTTCACCCGGCAACCGATCTTCAACAGTGGCGTCTTCTATCAAGGCAATACATCAGCTGGCATCCTCGAAGAGCGCTTCAGCAACCAGGAAAAGGAAGCAACCCGTGCCCTCATTGATGGTGGCGAAGCCTTCCTCAAAGAGAGCAGCATCGTGGATCCTGATACAGGTCTCGCTAGCACCTCACCGATTGATCAAAAAGGCTTCAACCGTGTGCTGGGAGTCGATCCTGAAGCCATCGTTGGCAGCGACGAAGTCACCCAAGCGCTCGACATCCTTCGCGGCCAGCTTCAAGAACCCGGTTACACCCGCCTGCATAGCTACCACGAGTTCCTCTATCCGAAAAAGATCGGCGGCTGGCTAAACGTCGTTCCTCGCATGGGTGCAGGTGTCACCTATTACTCCGACATCACTGGAGGACCAAAAGATCTCAGCACAGACACCAAGGCGCTGTTCCACCTTGGCCTCGACATGTCATTCAAGATCACCAAGACCTGGGAGAACGTTCAAAGCCATCGTTTTGGTTTGGATGGTCTGCGTCACGTTGTGCAGCCTTATCTCAATTATTCCTACCTCAATGCTGACGAGACGGAAGGCTTCCGCTCCATCGATCGACTTGCCCCGACCACTCGCCCACGTTCCATTGATGTTCCTCTCTTCAGCGCTGTGGATGACCTCCGCACCTGGAACATTGCACGTCTCGGCGTTCGCAACGTTTTGCAGACACGCCGTGACTACCAGACACTGGACGAAGGTCGTTTCCGCGATGCCACCGACAGTACCACCCAAACGTATTCCTGGGCGGGTCTGAACACCTACGTGGATGTGTTTCTTGACGATCCTGAATTCAATCGGGACGTTTCGAATCTCTACAATGAGCTGTTCTGGCGTCCCGTGCCATGGTTTAGCCTTTGGGCAGACACGCAACTGCCAATTGGGAACTCAGACGCCAACTTCACTGAAGTGAACCACGGCTTCACCTTCCTGCCTACGCGCAGCCTGTCCTTCACCATTGGTCATCAATACATGTCCGATCACCCTCTTTTCCAGAACAGCAGCCTATTCTTCACCCGCATCTATGCTCGCTTGAACGAAAACTGGGGCTTCTCCATGAACCACGTCTTCGAAGCTGATGACAGCACCCTCGAATACCAGAGCTACAGCGTCCACCGCGACCTGAGCAGTTGGAGCGCTTCCGTCGGTGCCCTCATCCGGGACAGCCGCAACGGCGTGAGCGACTACGGCGTATTGTTCTCGTTGACGCTCAAAGACTTCCCTCAAGTCAGTATCCCGCTCGATATGGACCCGAACCCAACTGGTCGCGGCGGTCGCTACTAAGCTGACAGACCATCATCTCATCAAGGCCGTGTTCGACCCCGAACACGGCCTTTTTCGTTTCGTGCAGGAACCAAAATACGTGGAAAACAGAGGCTCCCTCTACTTCCCCCCCTCCCCCCGCAAGGGACAGGAAAGGCTCATCTCCGTTCAGAGGCCCGGAGAATTTGCAGGCGCTTTAGAGGAAGCAGCCGAGGCATCAATCACGAGTCCTTGCCAAAACGCCGGAAAGCGGAAGTCGGTCAGGCCGCCTAACATCCATGCACCTGAAAGGAGTTTTTGAATTGCCTCGTCAGTCATGCCCACTTTGCGGCACAACTGAAGAAATTTGAGGGATGTTTCTTTAATCTCAGGAGTCTCCACTCCAGAGTCTGCTTGAAGGCGCATCTGAATGGTAATCGCCCCCCGAAGCGTTTCCAGGGCATCCATGGTGCGCTTGGCAGCAATGAGGCAATCGGTTAAATGGAGGAGATCCCGTGCAACGGTCGAATGAAAATGCCCATGCACGATCTCGTCCACCTGGGCGCAGCGCCGCCACAGAGCCTCGGAATCCGTTGGACTCTGCTCCTCCTCCACAAACTTGGCTAGAGCCGCAAGGTCTCTACCCAGCCCTGCCAGATCCTTGCCGCCGCCAGCCTCCCCCACAGTGACAGCACGCCGCAGCACCGGTTCGACTTCATCATCTTTGCCCGACTTCCACAATACCATCCCCAGCGCATTGAGAGCTTCCGTGACCGCAGGGTCGGTTTTCCCCAAAGAAGTCTCACATAGAACCAAGGCCCGCCGCAGCACGTCTTCCGCCTCCGGCAAACGGTTCAGTCCTCCCAGTGTCACCCCCAATTTCAGAAGCACCGCAGCAGTCTTTGCGTGGTTTGCCCCATAAACACTTTCGAAGATCTTCGCCACTCGTTCCTGCATGGGCAAGGCCCTCTCCAGCCGCCCCGCCTGAACATAAAGTTCTGCAAGATCATTCAACGAACGGCCCACCTCTGGATGCATCGATCCGTAGCGGTCCTCGTCTGCCTTCAAGGCGCGTGCGAGAAAAACTTCAGCATCCACGGTTTCGCCTTCCTCCCAAAGAACAAACCCCAGAGCTCGCGTGAGTGGAGTCACCCCTGGCGAATCTGGACCTTCATACGTTCGTTGCAGAGCCAGCGCTTGGCGAAGCATCACGATTGCGTTTCCCGCTCTCTGAGTTTTGCGCAATACCTCAGCTAGGTCCTTCATCGCAGAAGGAAGAGCTCGGTTCTGCGGGAAGCCTTGAGAACGACGGACCGTGACGACGCTTCGTAGCAGAATCTCAGCCTCTTGCAGATCCCCTTTTTCCAACTGTAGATGCCCCACCCACTGCTGAACTTCCACCCACAGAGAGGGTTGCGCAAAACGATCCGAAAACGCAGCCGCACGTTGGAAGTCCGCCAAGGCTTCCCCCCGTGTGCCCAGCGCCAAATGAGTATCACCGCAAAGGCGGGCGGCGCGATACCCCAAAAGCCTATTCCCCCCTGTCGTCGCCTGCTCCAGCGCACTCTGCGCCCGGCGGAGGGCTACCCTAAAATCCCCGTCGACAAAGGCTTGCAAAGCCCCTTCCAGATCATCCATCGACGTGCCATTCTTCACTCCCGTCGCCCATTCGCGGATACTTGAGGTTAGAACGTCTGCGTCAATATTTCTAACCTTTGCAATGCGGGCAAGCGCCGCGTCAAAGCGCCCTTCAGGGGTCCCTTCACCGTCCACTGCAGACGCTCGCGCGTCGCCTATGATCTCCTCGACGGCAGCGACCGTTTCGCTGCCAGAAAGACGAGTGGGTGATTCGACTGTGGACCTCTTCACCGGCCCCTTCCAGAGCAACGCAAAAATCAAAACGGCAAGCGTCAGCCCGACCGTGGATATCACGGTCACATTTGGAACCTTCTGTGCCCTATCCCCACTCCGTTTCATCATTGAAAATCTAGCTAAATCGGTTTCGCCTATGCATCAAGCTAGGAATCCCCTGACGCCGTTAACGATATCTGCGTCAGTTATGCCCTGTTTATTTAGCAAAACAGCGCTACCACCAGAAAAAACAGGCCTTGTTCATTTGAGGAAACGGACCTTTGGGTGTAGCGTCCGCACCCCAAAACTTGTCTCCGAGTGCCATTTTCTGTGCTTGGAGCCTCACCCCATTCTACATGAAAATTACGATCATCGGTTCCGGTTACGTTGGCCTGACTACGGGTGCGTGCTTCGCTGAGGTAGGCCATCACGTGGTCTGTGTTGATAACGACGCCCGCAAGGTTGAAACGCTCATCGCTGGGCAAATCCCCATCTATGAACCCGGACTGGAGTCTTTGGTCAAAAAGAACGTCGCTTCAAAGCGGTTACGCTTTACGACTAGCACCGAAGAGGGGGTCAATCACGGTGAGATCCTTTTTATTGCCGTCCCCACTCCTCCGCAGCCCGATGGCAGCGTGGATCTGAGCTTCATCGAAAAGGTCGCGCGTGAAATTGCCCAGTATCTCGATAGCTACCGCGTCATCGTTGATAAGAGCACTGTGCCGGTCAAAACCGGTGAACGGGTGACACAAACCATCCGTCGATATGCAAAACCGGGTGTGGAGTTTGACGTCATCAGTAATCCAGAATTCCTTCGTGAAGGCAGCGCGGTCGAAGATCTGATGAAGCCTGATCGAATCGTGATCGGAGGAAACAGCGATCGTGCGCTCGCTATCATGCAGAAGGCTTATGAGCCGTTTGTTGCTCCTGTATTAGTGACGGACATCAACAGCGCAGAACTCATCAAACACGCAGCGAACAGCTTCCTGGCGCTGAAAATCTCCTACATCAACGCCATTTCTGAGATCTGCGAAGCCGCTGGTGCAGACGTGCAAAAGGTGGCAGATGGTATCGGCATGGATAAGCGCATCGGGCGCTCCTTTCTGAGTGCCGGTCTCGGCTACGGCGGCTCCTGTTTTCCGAAGGATGTCGCGGCATTTATTGCGATTAGTGAGCAACTCGGGGTCCCGTTTAATCTCCTCAAGGAGGTTCAATCCATCAACCAACGTCAGATTGATCGCTTCGTCGCTCTGATTCGCGAAGCACTGTGGGTACTGAAGGAGAAGAAGTTGGCAGTCTGGGGACTGAGCTTCAAGCCAAATACCGATGATGTCCGCTCCTCCGTCGCGATTGGCCTTGTCGAGCAACTTGCGGCGGAAGGTGCTGATGTCACAGCCTTCGATCCGAAGGGCATGGAAAAGGCCAAGCAACTGGCCGTCGCCGAAAAGATCAAGTTTGCGGAGAGCGCCCTTGAGGCCGCGACCGGCGCAGAGGCGCTGATCATCGCGACTGAATGGCCTGAGTTTGCAGCCGTTGATCTCTCCGCGCTACGTGATGTGATGAGGACCCCGCTGATCTTCGATGGGCGTAATTTGATTGATCCAGTCGCCGCTGCGAGCTTCGGATTTCAGTATCGCGGCATCGGCCGTGGCATCCTGAGTGAGCGCCCCTAATTCTTTACG
>CAZCAL010000013.1:15232-17357 GCA_964496625.1 uncultured Verrucomicrobiaceae bacterium
TTTACGAGCCAACTCATTTGAAACGCCCCTCCTCCGCCCCGGCTACTTCCCGCAGTGTCGCCAGGGATGTACTCGTCGAGTGGTCTCGACAATCCCGTTATGCAGCGGAACTTATTGAGGACCGCGTTCGTCAGGCTGGTCTATCACCACAAGACCATGCCTTTGTGCATGACCTTGTTCTAACCACTCTCCGCCATCTGTCATTGCTCGACCATTGGATCGGGGAACTCACGGCACAGCGCCACCTGGATCACCGGGCACGTTGGCTGCTGCGGCTAGGATTGGTTCAACTGCTGATCTTGGACGTGCCGCCACACGCCGCTGTCAACGAAACCGTTGGCATCGCGGGACCGGCATCAGCATTGGTGAATGCGGTGCTTCGCCGCGTAACTCGCGAAAAAGACGCTCTGTTGGCGCAGCGATCGGCGCTCCCTCCAGAAATTCAATATTCCCATCCGCGCCCCATTTTAAAGCGCTGGATCGCTCAACACGGTGAACCTGCTGCCATCGCGCTGGCGGAGTGGAATCAGCATCCGGCTCCCGTATTTGTGCGTCAGAACCCACTCATTTCCGAATCTGCCGCCCATTTTGACGGAAATCCGTCTCTCCATCCCATTGGCGAAGGTTTTTATCGTTGCGATTCGCTACCGCGCGAGGCCCTTGCCGCCGGATGGTGCTACGCACAAGATCCCAGCACAGCGCTGGCCGTCCGTGCTCTGGCTCCGCAACCAGGGGAGAATGTGCTGGACGCATGTGCAGCCCCTGGCGGCAAAACCGCCCTCATCGCCGCATTGATGGGCAATCAAGGGAAGATTGTCGCGACCGACAGTTCCTCCAAACGGCTGAAGCGGTGGCAAGAAAACATCGACCGGCTAGGTGTCACCTGCGCCCTCAGCTACACTCATGACTGGACCAAAGACCAGCCTTCCCCCACCGGAGATCTACTTTTTGACCGCATTCTCCTGGACGTTCCATGCTCCAATAGCGGCGTCATTCGGCGTCGGGTCGATGTGCGTTGGCGACTCGATCCAGAGAGGGACTTCCCGGCCATGGCAGTTCAGCAGGGCCGCCTTATCGATCAGGTATTGACCGTCTTGCGCCCAGGCGGCACCCTGGCCTACAGCACTTGTAGCATTGATCACGAAGAAAACGGCGGTGTGGTTGAGGCCGCACTCAGGCGTCATCCTCGCTTGAGTCTCATCCAAAGCCATCTTCAGTGGCCACCGAGCACAGGCATGGATGGTGCGTTTTTTGCCTTACTTCGTTTGAATCAATGATTTCAGCGCAGAAGATGAACTCCGTGCTGGACGCAATCCGCATTTTGTAATTAAACTAAACTTCCCTTTTCTGGCATGCGCCTACTCTCAAAAATTCTCTGGATGCTCGCTTTCGTGGCCGCCACCTTTGTGTGGATGGTCCTCTTTGAGCATGGATTCAGTCTTGGCGGCTTTCTCCAAGGCGCACGAGAGGAGTGGCAGACGATCCTCAAACTCGTTAGTGGCGGAAAATAATCTCTCCATAGACCAACATTAGCCCCAAAAATCCAACTGTGAACGCAACTCAAGGCCCCGTCATCACCACAGATGCAGATCTCGACCCCAAGTAT
Organism: uncultured Verrucomicrobiaceae bacterium; assembly: GCA_964496625.1. Taxonomy (GTDB): domain Bacteria; phylum Verrucomicrobiota; class Verrucomicrobiia; order Verrucomicrobiales; family Verrucomicrobiaceae; genus JACKQF01. The sequence goes on from CAZCAL010000013.1 coordinate 16,839, forward strand.
CAAAACTTGTGGAAGAAGGCGCTACTCTCCGCAGAACAACGCAACTGGGACTACGTCGTCAGTCTCGTGCTGCCGATCGTAAAAGAAACGGTCACCTTCATGGATGGCCGCATGCTCCTGCGTCGTGCCGAAGGTGAGCGTGCCAAGACAGCCAAGAAAGGTCTGTTTGGTTTCGGTGGAGGCGGTGGAGGCGGAATGTTCAAGGGGGGCGGCAAAAAGGACCCTATTGAGCAGATTGCAGACCTCGAAGAAGGCGTCTTCCAGACAGACCCCTACAATCCCGGTGCAAACCAGACGCTCTACGATCTGGCCATGCGCTCCCACTTCCCTGAACTCGCTGCTTTCGCGCTGGAAACAATCCGTCAGGGGCACCCGACGAACACCAAGAACATGCACAAACTCGCGGAGCACTACATGTCCCACGAGCTACCAGAAAAGGCCGGCGACACATACCGCGCCATCCTGAAAGTCGATCCACGCGATATGGCAGCGATGAAGGGTGAAAAAGACGCCGCAGCG
>CAZCAL010000013.1:17367-22349 GCA_964496625.1 uncultured Verrucomicrobiaceae bacterium
CCATTAAAAATCAAGGCTGGGGCAACGAAGGGAGCTTTCGCGACAAGATGAAAAACGCTGACGAGGCCTCCATGTTGGAGCAACTCGATAAGCAAGGCATGACGAAGGAGCAGATGGAGTCCTTCCTCGCCACTACGATTGACCAATACAATCTCGATCAAACAAACATCGTCATCGTCAAACGCATGGCGGACCTGTATGAGCGCCTCGATCAACTCGAAAACGCCAAATCGTTTTATGACTATGCCTTGACCCTCAATCCTGGGGATGTCGCCCTTCAGCGCAAGTGTGAAATCTTGCACGATACCATTCAAGATCGCCAGATCGCACAGATGGAGACCGATATTGAGGCAAACCCAGACGCGCCTGACATCGAAGAAAAGCGTGCCCAAATCTCCGAAATCCGCCGCCAGCGCATGTCCGTCGTCGTCAACGAGGCCAAAGCGCGTGTTGACCGCAATCCTACGGACAAGCAAATCCGCTTTGACCTCGGCCAAGCGTATTTCGGTGCCGGTCAATATACCGAAGCCATCCCTGAACTCCAGCAAGCGAAGGCTAACCCTCACATTCGCACCAAGGCGATCCTCATGCTGGGTCGTTGCTTTGAGAAAAAGAACATGAATGACCTCGCCCGCAGCGCATTCACGGAAGCGGTGAAAGAACTGGCCATCATGGACAACACCAAGAAAGAACTGCTCTATGATCTCGCTCTCGTCTGCGAAAAGATGGGAGATCAAGCGGCCTATCTCGATGCTTTGAAGGAGATCTACAACACCGATTACGGCTATCGAGACGTCGCCAAACGCGTCGAGTCCTCCTACTCCTAGTCGTGCAGCCAACTGCTCTTTGCAAAAAGCGTCTCTCATCGCATGACCGCGGCCACCGTCCTGACTCTTGCGGCGGCCACTGGCTTTGTCAGTGGCTCACTGCCCTTTGGTTATTTGGCGGGTAAAATCCGCGGCATCGATATCCGCGACCACGGCAGCGGTAACATTGGTGCCACCAATGTGATTCGCGTTTTGGGAAAAGGCATTGGCGTGCCCGTTTTCATCCTGGATTTGCTGAAGGGGCTTTTACCCTGCCTGTTTGTTCGGCATTGGATCGGCGGGCTCGATCATGGACCGATCATCACTTCGATTGCCGTCATCCTCACCGGACTGGGGGCAATTTTTGGCCACGTCTTTACCCCTTGGCTGAAGTTCAAAGGTGGCAAGGGCGTCGCCACCGCTGCGGGCGTGCTTCTCGGCATCACACCCGTCGCCATGGCGGCAGCGCTCCTTGTCTGGCTGATCTTCTTCTTTTCGACCCGCTACGTGTCATTGGCCTCCATTGCAGCAGCGATCACCGTTCCCCTTGCCCTCGCAGTGCAAATGCAGCTCACACGGCAATGGGATGGCCCTTTGCTTGGTTTTGGAATTCTCATCGGGGTGCTCGTCGTCCTACGTCACCGCGCCAACATAGGGCGGCTCATCGCAGGTAAGGAGCCAAAGAGCGGAGGCCGTAAAACCGCTCCGCCCGCCGCATGATTACTTTCTCGTCCGCCATCGTCCTCGGCGCAGGCAGCTGGGGCACAGCTCTCGCCTCTATGCTGGCAGAGCGTGGATTGGATGTGCAGTTTTGGGGCCGCGATCCATCGTTGATGCAGGAGATCACCGCAAACCGTCACAACACCCGCTACCTTCCGGGATTGGAGTTACCGCCCACGATCGAGTGCACCGCTGATCTCAATGCATTGAGACCCGCCCAAATGCTGGTCTTCACCGTTCCCTCCAAAGGCATCCGCGAAATTGCTCACCGACTCAGCAATTCGGAATTGATCCAGAGTGCCCTCGTGCAACTCTCATGCGCCAAAGGCATCGAACTGGACAGCGGACTGAGAATGAGTCAGATCCTGGCCAATGAAATGCCCACAGCACCCGTAGCAGTCCTCACTGGCCCAAACCACGCCGAGGAAGCCGCAGGGAGGCTCGCCACCGCAGCCGTCGTCGCCTGTGAGGACGACGGTCTTGCGCGGAGTGTGCAAGCGTGTTTCACCCTTCCTTGGTTCCGCACTTACACCACGTCAGACGTCTGCGGTGCGGAGTGGGGCGGAGCCATGAAGAATCCATACGCCATCGCCGCAGGCATTTGTCACGGACTCAAACTCGGCGATAACGCCAGCGCAGCCCTTGTCACAAGGGCATTGGCAGAGATTCTACGCGTCGGAGTTGCACAAGGCGGTCGCCCTGAAACATTCTACGGACTCAGCGGCGTCGGCGACCTCATGGCCACTTGTTATTCGGAACACAGCCGCAATCACCGGGTCGGGCTTGCGCTCGGTCGAGGTGAAAAATTGACAGACATCATGGCAGGCACAAGCATGGTCGCTGAAGGCGTTCCCAATACGGCAAGCCTGCATCAAGCGGCCCGGGCCTGCAAAGTCCGAACCCCACTGCTGGATGAAATTTACGCCATTCTCTACGAAGATAAATCGCCAAAAGCAGCGATGCGAGACCTGCTCTCCCGCGACCCAAGACCCGAGTCCGACTGACTCTATTTTGGTCATTCTTCATTTCATTCCGCTAATGAATTGCATTCGCGGTATTCTTCCCCAAGAATAACCGCCCCCAGACGTAACCCCATTACTTATCAAAACCACCCCAGGAGGATTTAGAGCGTGAAATTCAAGTGCCCGTCGTGTGAAATGCAGCTCAAGGCAGAGCCGGAAATGGCTGGAAAAGTCGTACGTTGCCCAGGTTGCAATACGAAGCTCCAGATTCCAGGTGATCTCGCCACGCTTGCTGGCCTTCCCGCCCCATCAAATCTTCCGCCACCAAGCACCGGCGGCGCTCCCGCAGAACAGCAGGCCACAGCCCCCCAGGGTGGCTATGAATCCACCTTCGAGCAAGCCCGCCAGCAGCGCGGAGGCTGGGAGGAGACTGATCCGTGCAACCCTAATCCATGGGTCGCCCTCGCCATCGGCAGCGTAACCACCGCAGCTTGGTATGGCCTCATGTTCGCACTTGGTCATGGCAACTACCTGCATGACATGTTCATCGAGCGCACCTGGGTGAACTACGCAGAGACTTTCTTCTTTTTCTGGGCCATCGGAATCCTGTATCTAAAGATTCAAAAACTCCGCCATCAGAAGACCGCCCTTTATCTCGACGTGCTGCCAGTGGAAATCGGTAGCGTCATCGATAATCAAAACGTCGCGACCTTCATTGATAACCTCTACGGTCTGCCTGCTCGTCTTCGCGATAGCATGATGGTAAACCGCATCCGCAAAGGGCTCGAACTTTTTGAGGTGCGTCAGAACAATGGTGAGGTCGCCAACATGATGGGTGCGCAGTCCAACATTGATAGCGCTCGCATCGGCGGTTCTTACTCCCTGTTGAAGGTGTTTCTTTGGGCCATTCCGATCCTGGGCTTCATTGGAACGGTTATGGGTCTCTCTTCTGCTATCGGTAGCATCAATCTCGGCACTGAAGATATGGGTGCCATTATGTCTTCCATTGGCAAAGTCACCAGTGGTCTGGGGACAGCGTTCGACACCACGTTGTTAGGCCTTGTCTTGGCAATGCTTCTGAACTTTCCGATGAATGCTGTCGTGAAGGCAGAAGACGATAACCTCAACAACATTGATGCCTTCTGCAATGAGATCCTCCTCCCCCGCCTCAATGATGGTGGCGGCATCGCAGGCGGTGACACTGGCGGAATGATGGACACACTGGTTAAGGCGGTGGCCAATGCGCAGAAGGAATTCCTCGTCGATCTGAATGCCCTTTCCAAGAACGTCAAAGAGCAGGTAGAGAATCTGGACAAACGTGCGGCTGCGCACCAAGAACGCGTCGATACGGAATTCGCCAATGCGCTCAATCGGATGAGGGAAGATCTCACCAATGCCGTCAAAGACAGCGTCAAGACCACAACAGATTACACCCGTGCGCTCTCCAGCGGCATCCAGTCGTTGAACAACGTACTCGCCCAACTTGGAGAGAAACAAATTCACATTCATCAGGTCAAAAAGAAAAGCTGGTTCAGCAAAGAATAATTCCAAGCGCAGTTCCACCTTCACCCTTTAGACCTACAGCATCATGGCCAAGCGACGGGAATCCTCAGGGGACGAAGTGTCCTTATTCCCCTTCCTCAGCATTCTAGCCTGCCTTATCGGCGCGCTGGTCATGATCATCGTCGTGCTTGTCGTCTCCCAAACGAAGAAGGCAGCGGGTCGCGATCCTGAGGAAGTGCAACGCGCCATTGACGCCAAGCGCATTCAGAAAGAGCTGGAAGAACGGAAGCAGGACACGACGAAGGTCCAGGAAATTCTGGCCATTCTCGAAAAGCGGGAAAAGGAGATTGAGGAAAAACGTCAACGCTTCATCAAGCTGCGCAAATTGCTCGACTCCTCCAAAGATGTGCAGGATCGCAACAAAGAGATCAGTCTACAGCTCCAGAAGGAACTCGATGACCTCATGCTGGAAATCGATGGGCTGAAAAAGCAGCAGGTGGAGACTAAAAAAGAGATCGAGACGCTGATGGCGGAAATCAAGAAGCGCCAGATCCCGCCCGACAAGAAGCCGCCGCCCGTTGTCGTGCAACCCTCAGGCTCTGGCATGGCAGAGGGCACCAAGGTCTATTTCGTCGAAGCAAGTGGAGGTGGTCTCAAGATCATCAACGCCTGGGGCGAAGACTATCGCCTCAGTGCACAGGCAGAAGTCGTCGTTGCTGACGCAGCCTACACGCACTTCCTCACGGAACTGGCCAAAGATCCAAAGTCACTGATCCTCTTCCTGATTCGTGATGACGGCGCTGGTGCATTCAACAATGGTGCAGGACGCGCTGAATCCGATTTCAATATCAGGGTCGGCAAGCTACCAATCCCTGGCCGGGGCGATTTAAAACTGGACATGTTTGATGCATATCGTGGCAAGATCCCGCCGCCGCCTCCACCTTCCGAGGTGCCTGCTGGAACACCTCCCGCGACCCCTCCCCCTGGCGCT
>CAZCAL010000014.1:0-3748 GCA_964496625.1 uncultured Verrucomicrobiaceae bacterium
CCAATGGCGATACGGCTTCGGTGCAGTTTGGCAGAGTCCTCGCGCTGGACGGCACCACCCTGCTGGCTACCGCGCCTGATGATGGTGTCCAGGCCAGCAATGCGGGCGCGGTGCATCTGATCGGGCCTCTTACCCAGGACATGAGCTTTACCAAAGTCGTGGCGAGGGGTGACTTTGCCCCTGGCGCGCCGGACATCAGCTACGGCACTATCGGAGATGTCTTCATCAACGCCGACGGCGAGACCCTCTTTACCAGCAGCCTCACCGGCGCAGGGTCCAACCGCAGCAGGGATATGGGCGTCTTCTCCGATGTCGCGGTGGCAGGCGCGCAGCAGTTGCTCTTCAAAACCCGCCAGACCTACAGCGGCACGGCGGTGTTTGGCACACCCTCGCAGCTCACGATGAACGACTTTGATCTCGCCGTCGGCTTGTCCACCCTGACAGGCGGGGGCGTCACCTCCCTGAACAACCGGTTGCTGTGGGCGAAGACCAATGTCAGCCAACAGACCCTCATGCGCACCGGCACCGCCTTTGCCACCACTGCCCTGACCGGCACCGTCCCACGCACCATTCTGGAGCCCGTTACCAGCAATCAAGGTAGCCATAATTTACTGGGGGCGTTTTGCACCGTGCGTGTCGGCACGGGGGGCACCCCGGCGGCAAACGACTCCGCCCTGTATCTGGCCAAGGTCGGCACGTCGGAGGAAACGGTGAGGGAGGGCGATCTGACGCCAGCGTTCATGCCGTTTGGCAGCCTCCTGGGGCAGATCGCGCCGCGTCTCGCCATCCAATACAACCGCTTTGTCTTCAGCACCGCCCTCACCGGCACCAGCATTACGACCGCCAACAACGCGGCTGTCTTCAATAAGGCGTTCGGCTTCGCCCCCACCCTTGTCGCTCAAAAAGGCGATACGGCCTCGGACGGCACCGGGGCAGCCATGCCTGGCGTCACCTACTCCACCTTCATCGGTGAGAGCTGCCCTAACGACTATGGTGAGGTCTATCGCGCCACGATCATGGGCACCGGAGTGACCACCGCCAACAATGACGGTGTGTGGGCGGCACCTTCATTTCACCCCCGCAGGCTGGCCTTCAGGAAAGGGCAAACCCTCACGCCCCTGCCTGGCCTCAAGCTCGCCAAGATCATCAGCTTCTGGGCCACAGGCTTAAATAGCGCTGACGTTCAGTGCATCGCCCTCGTAAAGCTCAGCGGCCCGGGCGTCAATTCCGCCAATGACCAGGCGCTGCTGCTCTGGCAGACGGATGGCAGCATCAACGTCCTGATGCGCGAGGGCGACCCCGCCCCCGGCTGCAAAGACGCCAAGATCGCCGTCATCAGCCGCGTGGAGTCGAATGCCTACCTCATGAGCTACGCCGTGCTGGCCACACTGACAGGGCCGAGCACCAGCGGCAATCTGGCGCTCTTCACCGGGAACGTGAATCGCGGCGACACCGTTGACATGGCCGCGCTGCGCCGCCCCTTCCTGCGCCTGCGCAAAGGTCAGCTCTATGACAACCAGCCCAGCAAGATCAAGTCCATCTCCCTCCCCACCACCAACATCACCGCCGCAGGAGCGGGCAGCACCGGACGCGGCCACGCCATCGCCTGGAGTGGTGTCTTCACCTTCGTCGTGGAGTTTGATCACGGCGTGCGTCAGATCATGAAGGGGAGGGTGGATTAGCCCTGCTGCGATGGGCGGTGGAGGCCGGGACAATTTGTCGGAACCAAAAGCCAGTTGCGCTGGGTTCAGGACGTTTGACTTTACCCAGCCCCTTCTGCCCCATGAACATTGTCCCCCACCATGAACTGCTGACCAACCGCCGTGACTTCCTCCGTCGTGGGGGGGCGGGCTTTGGGGCGCTGGCCCTGGCATCGCTGATGGGGGAGGCGGATCTGCTGGGCGCGCTGGGGGACCAGGGCGGAAAGCCGGGGAGCCCGCAGGCGGCGAAGATCGCCCACCGGGCGGGCAAGGCGAAGAGCGTGATCTTTCTCTTCATGGAGGGCGGGCCGAGCCACATCGATCTCTTTGACCCGAAGCCACTGCTGCAAAAGCTGCAGGGGCAATCCCTGCCGGATAGCTTTGGCAGTGTGATCACGGCGATGGGGGAGAGCCGCGCGCCGCTGCTGGCGGATAAGCGGCAGTGGAAGCAGCACGGGCAAAGCGGGCTATGGGTGAGCGACTGGCTGCCGCATACGGCAAAGATGGCGGACGAACTCTGCGTGCTGCGGTCCTGCGTGTCTGACGGCATCAACCACTCCGGCGGTGTCTGCCAGATGAATACGGGATCCATCTTTGGCGGTAGGCCATCGTTGGGGTCGTGGGTGAACTACGGGCTGGGCACGGAGAACCAGGATCTGCCAGCCTTTGTCGTGATCAAGGACACGGAAACGCAGGTGGTCAACGGGGTGCGTAACTGGGGTGCAGGCTTCATGCCAGCGGTCTATCAAGGGGTGGAGTTTGAGGGCGGATCGGAACCCATCTCTAACCTGAAGGCACCGAAGGGATACAGCGATGCGCGCCAGCAGAACAAGCTGGGCTTCCTGGGGAAGATGAACCAATCCTTCAACGCAACACGCAGCGATAATACGGAACTGGATGCACGCATCCGCGCCTACGAACTGGCCTTCCGGATGCAGGCAGAGGCACCCGAGGCGGTGGACCTGACGCATGAGTCCGCGGCGACCAAGAAGCTGTACGGCATCGATGACCCGCAGACGGAGGTAATGGGCCGCAACTGCCTGCTGGCGCGGCGGATGGTGGAGCGCGGGGTGCGGTTCATCCAGCTCTACCACGGGTCTGGCAGCAAGTGGGATGCCCACGCGAAGATCGAATCCAACCACACGAAGTATTGTGGAGAGCACGATAAGCCGGTGGCCGGCCTGCTGCGCGACCTGAAAGCCCGCGGTCTGCTGGATGAGACGCTGGTGATCTGGGGCGGTGAGTTTGGCCGCACGCCGATGAGTGAAAAGGGGGATGGCCGGGACCACAATCCAACGGGCTTTACGATGTGGATGGCGGGCGGTGGTGTGCGGGCCGGTAGCACCATCGGATCGACGGACGAACTGGGACTGCGCGCGGTGGAGGACAAGCTGCACGTGCATGATCTGCACGCGACGATCCTGTACCTGATGGGCATCGACCACACGCGGCTGATCTTTACCCACAAGGGCCGCCCAGAGCGGATCGATATGAACGAGGGCAACCCCTACACGAAGATCACGAAGGTCTAACGGCCGCCCCCTTCCCTGCGCCTGTGAGCTTACCCGACAAAGCCTCCGCCGCCCTGCTGCGACTGCTGGCGGATCATGCGGATCTTTCCCCGGATGCCTGTGCGCTGGTGGGGGTCTCTGGCGGGAGAGACTCGGTGGCCTTGCTGGATTTCCTGGTAAAGACAGGCTGGCGTCACTTGGTGGTGGTGCATCTAAACCACGGGCTGCGCGGGCGGGAGTCTGGACAAGATGCCGCCTTTGTGCGGCGGCTGGCACAACGCCATGGCCTGCGCTGCGTGGTGCAGCGGGTGGATGTGGCGGGTGTGGCCAAGCAGGATAAGCGATCCACCGAGACGGCCGCGCGTCGGGTGCGGGATGCTCTTTTTGTCTCCACGGCCATCGGGCACAGCACGCGCTACGTGTTTCTGGCCCATCATGCGGAGGATCAGGCAGAGACGATCCTGGCAAACCTGCTGCGTGGCACCGGTAGCACCGGCCTGCGCGGCATGACGCCCAGCGCGGCGGCGGCGGACGGGC
>CAZCAL010000014.1:3758-4171 GCA_964496625.1 uncultured Verrucomicrobiaceae bacterium
GTTCTCCTCGGCCTGTGGGCCGTCGGCGTCTACAACGGGCTGATCAAGCTGCGCCCGCTGCTCCAGGTGCGGCGTGGGGAGATCGATGACTACCTGACGGCGGAGGGGCTGAGCTTTCGCGAGGACTCCACCAATGCGAAGCCAGCGCACCGTCGCAATCGCCTACGGAAGGATGCGCTGCCGCTGCTGTCCACCATCATGCAGCGCGATGTGACGCCGCTGCTGCTACGTGCGGCGGAGCTAGCCAGCCAGGACGATGATTGCCTGAATGGCATCGCCCTGGAGGCAATGCGGAGCAGGCAGATGCTGGAGGCCGATGGGGCGCTGCGCATCCCCCGCGACTGGGCAGCGCTGCATGGGGCCATCCAATCGCGCATCATCCGCTGGTGGCTGGTGGAGCAGTGGGAGATGCC
>CAZCAL010000014.1:4181-8506 GCA_964496625.1 uncultured Verrucomicrobiaceae bacterium
GCCGCAGTGAGGTCACGTCCGTGCTGGGGATGCTACAGCCAGACGCTGCCGCCAAGGTGAACCTGCCCGGCGGGCATCATGTGCGGAGAAAGGCTAGAAAGCTGTGGATCGAGAAAGCGCTGCAGTGACTACTTGCCGATGGGAATCGCCTTGTAGATGAACATCGATTGCTGCGGCATCTGCCCCCAAAAGATGGCGACCTTTTCAAAAATCGCCGGATCATCCAGCATGGCCTGCACCTCTGGCAGGATGCGAGCAGTGAGCATGGGGTAGCCGTCGATCAAATAGAAGTCCATACCTTCCTTGGCCGCCTCATCGATGTGGGCGCGGAGGATCTGCGGAGTGCCTGCATCGTTTTCGCCACGCGGATCATACATCACGGCATAGCGCCAGATCCAGACGGTCTTGGTGTGGTTTTTGCCATCGTCTTTCCAGGGGCGATAGTCCTTGCCTCGGGTGAATTCCATCGCATCGCGGAAACACTCATACGACTGCGTGAGGTGGAAATGCCTGATCGGCCACGTGGCTGCGGCGAACATGACAACCACTATCACAGCGCCGATCCAGCGGGCGAGCAGGCTGCGCCAAAGGGCCACCGCACCGAGTGCCAGCCACAGAGCGATAGCGGGGCAGGCAAAGAACCAATACCAGCGCAGCAATTCGATATTCAGGAACACCTTGAAGTGGACAACGGCCAGCATCCCTCCCGCGGGGATCGCCAGCAACATGAGCCCCAGCACTGGACTGCGACGCAGCAGCCAGATGATGCCGACAACAAGCGCGCCAACGACAACCAAAGCGGAGAGGCCAGTCCAAAAGGGATTGGCAGCCCAGAGGCTCTGGAAGCTGACCTCGAATGGGTTCGTGCGATCCGAAATCCGTGCGGGAAAGCCCAGAATGGACTCGCAGAATAAGTTCTCCACCCAGCGCCAATTCAGAGGATCGTTGCCACGCCGTGACACCGCCGGAATCACGGCAACCATTTGGATCTGAGCCAGCGCGATGAGCGGCACAAAGACCATGCCGGACACGCAATTCACCGCCAGCCAGCGCCCCAGGGCGATCTTGCGGCCATTGCCATCCATCTTCAGCCACATGATGGCCGCAGCGAGGACGTTCATGCCCAAGATCGGGTAGAGCACGCCCTTCCAGGCATACAAAGCGAAGAACTGCCCCAACGCCACCGCCGCCCAGTCCCGCCAGCGCCCGCGCTCGAAGGCATTCGTCCACGCCCAAAGGGTGAGGATGAAAATGAAGAGCATGAGCATGTAGCCGCGCGCCTCCCCAGAAAATCGAAGGTGCCAAGGATGAATCGCCATCAGGACAGCCGCCAACATGCCAACGCCCGGCATCCCCAACCGCCGCAGCCAACCCGCCATCGCCCACAGAGCCCCCAGGCCAGCTAGAAGGGGCCAAAAGCGCAGCACGACCTCCGAAAACGCTCCGTCTGGCTGATGTGTCAACTTGCGCCAAGCCTCCAGCGTCGTGCGGGCAAGAATGCTGTAGAGGTAGTGATTGTTGCCACCGCCGGAGTCGTCCGAAAACACCGTGTGCGCCCATGGATCATCGACAAACTTCACCTTGCCATGGAGGTGATCTTTCCCCGCACAGGAAAAGTGACCCGTCACGTATCCGCGCAGCGCGAGGGTTTCATCCCCCCAAAGAGATCGATCCATGCGCGGGAGGCGCTCTGCTAGCGCCAGGAGAGTCAGCGCAGCCAACCCCCAAAACCACAAGCGGGGGCGATGCGCAGGGCGGTCTTTCAGAGAGACCCGCAACGTCGCAGCATCCCCTGCCCGCGCCCACCAGCAAAGGCTGATTAGCAGGACCAAGGCCAAAACAGCGTTCGCCACAGCCGCAAGCCCAACGGCAGCGGGGGCCAAGTCCCCCAGGTGTGGTGGAAGAGTCTGGGTGGACTTCAGCTCGCGGACCGTTGCCAGCCAGATCGGGCCATACATCGCGGCAAGAATCAGCGCCATCGCAAGCCAAGCCAGCAGCCCAAAAAGAACAGCACGGCGGATTTTTAGAGTTTGGCACCACTGAAGAAACATAGGTGAATAAGCAGAAACTTTATCGGCTAGAAATTAGGCATTCGTCAAGCGTGGTGGTCAAGTATCAAAAATTGCGCACCAACAGCACGGACTGGAGAGACGACAGCACGCCGATAGCTCTACCATATCGATCTTCCTGCCTAGGCGCTCGTTTCCGCCATTGCATCCCCGGCAGAACCCGCTATCCGTCCCGCCCCATGAAAATCCTGGTCACTGGCAAAGGCGGGCGAGAGCACGCCATCCTCACAGCATTGAGCGAATCCCCTTCGGCTCCCGATCTCTACGCGTATCCCGGCAGCGATGCGATTGGAGCCTTGGCGAAACGCGTGGACGTGGCAGATCTGCCAGCGCTGATTGACTTCATGAAGACTGAAGGCATCGACATCTGCGTAGCTGGCGAGGAGGCATGGCTGGTGAAGGATCGCGGACTCGCCAACCTCTGCGCAGAGGCAGGCATCCCATGTTGGGGCCCCTTCAAAGAAGCGGCACAACTCGAAGCATCGAAGATCTTCGCCAAGCGATTCCTCCAGCGCCACAATATCCCAACGGCAGACTTTTCGATCGCCACCAACGCAGAGGAAGCAAAGGCAGCGCTCAATCAATTCCCCATCGTCCTGAAATTTGACGGGCTCGCTGCCGGAAAAGGGGTCGCCGTTTGCCCTGATCGCGCGGAGGCGGAAGACTTCATTGATGATGTGCTGGAGCGTCGCCTCTTCGGTGCAGGCGATCTTTTGATCGAGCAATGCCTGACCGGGCCAGAGATTTCCATTTTTGCCTCCGTCTGCGAGGATCAATACCAGATCCTCATGCCGGCGCGTGACTACAAACGCATCCGCGATAACGACGAAGGTCCCAACACAGGCGGCATGGGGGCCGTCGCCTCCCGCGAACTAGCCACCCCAGAACTGCTGGCGCAGATCGAAGCGGAGATCATCCGACCAACAGTGACCGGCCTCCAAAAAGATGGATTGAAGTATCGCGGCTTCCTCTACTTCGGTATCATGCTCACGCCCACAGGCCCGCAGGTTTTAGAGTACAACTGCCGCTTTGGTGATCCCGAGGCAGAGGCCGTGCTGCCGATGGTGAAGGGTGACTTTGCGCAATACGTGGCGGAGGCGGCGCGCGGCACCTTGCGTCCCGAATTGATCCACTTCGCCGAAGGCTGGAGCATCTGCCTCATCTCCGCGTCCGCAGGGTATCCCGCGAGTTCACGCAACGGCGATGTAATCAGCGGTCTCGAAAAAGTCGAAGGCGCTCGCATTTTCCACTGCGGCACCCGTCGCAATGCCGATGGCCACTATGAGACAAACGGCGGTCGCGTCTTGGCCGTCGTCTCCCAAGGTGTCACACGCGTCGCCGCCCGCGAAGCAGCCTACGCAGCCTCTTTTCAGGTTCAGTTTGATGGCCTCCAACGCCGCTCAGACATCGGGCAAATGCATTTTGAATAAGCAATCCTTAGTTTTTCCATAGTCGAAACCGAGCTCCGAGGCGAATTCAGACAGTCTTTTGCCTTGACGTAGCGCGGCCAGTCAGCAGTACTGGCGTCTGATCGATTCCTCGATCGTCGTCGTCCCCATATCACCCTCATCTCTCTCCCCTTGCCTATGAACGGAGTTCATCGTTTAACGCGGCTCGCCTTGTGCCCGCTCCTTACCTTGGCTGTCACCACAGTGACGGTCCCAACTGCTCGAGCCCAGCAGGCCACCGCCGCCGCAGAAGCGGCACTGGCACCTGCCGCACAGAGAATCGTCAAAGGTATTAAAGTCGTCTTCACTGGCGCCCAAACCATCGACGAGGCTCGCGTCCGCAGCCAGATGTCCGTTCGCGAAGGCGAGCCCTACACCAATGAGCGTGTGGAGCAAGACATCCGCAATCTCTATGCTACTGGCACGGTAGAAGACGTTCAATTTTCCGCAGCAGATACCGCTGGCGGCGTGAATGTGACCGTCACGATCACAGGTCGTGGTGCCATTGGGGAGATCTCTTTCTTGGGTAACACCTCCTTTGACAATGCGCGACTCCTCAAGGAAACCGAGCTAAAAATCGGTGACCCAGTCGACGATGCACGTCTCAGTGCAGGCCAGCAAAAGATCCGCGAACTTTACCAAAAGCGCGGCTATGGCGATGTGCTGGTCTCCTATGAGACGGGTGCGGCGCAGAAAGAAGGCTTCACTGCCGTCACGTTCAAGCTCGATGAAGGTGCTCGCGGCATCATCCACGACATCCGCTTTGAAGGAAACACAGTCCTGAAGGACGGCAAGATCCGCAGCAAGC
>CAZCAL010000014.1:8516-19012 GCA_964496625.1 uncultured Verrucomicrobiaceae bacterium
GCCGGTTGGCGCTGACAAGGTTGATCTGGTCTTCGTCATCAACCAGGGTGAAAAATACGACGTCGCAGACGTCAGCATGGAAGGCCTCAGCGTCTTTACCCAGGAAGAACTCACCAACGGCATCAAAGCAGAAGCAGGCTTCCCCTACTCCGGCGCTGACGTGACGGACGATGAGAAGATGATCCAGCAGTATTATGGTTCCCGTGGTTATGCAGATGCCCGCGTTGACACCAGCATCCTGGACGCAGGTCCTGGTCAGGTGAAAATCGTCTATCGTATCACGGAAGGTTCCAAGTCCTTCATCCGAAAGGTCAATATCTCTGGTAACTCCACCACTCAGGATCGGGTCATCCGTCGTGAACTTCCCTTCGCCCCTGGTGAGGAACTCAACACTGTGAAAGTGGAAGCAGGCCGCGACCGCCTGCAAAACCTGAACTACTTCAGCCAGGTGGACATGCGCCCAAACCCAACGGGGATGGAAGGCTACAAAGACATTGATATCAACGTCGTCGAACAGCCAACTGGTTCCGTCAACTTCGGTGCAGGATTCAGCTCCATTGACTCCCTCGTAGGATTCATTGACCTGACGCAGACCAACTTTGACATCGGTGACTGGCCGCACTTCCGTGGCGCAGGTCAGCGCTTCAACATGAACCTCCGTTACGGTCTCAAGCGCCGTGACTTCCGCATGTCCTTCACCGAGCCATTTTTCATGAACCAACGGCTGGCGTTCACGACGGAACTCTTCTACCGCGACCTTTATTTCCTCTCTGATCGTTACGACCAGAGCGAAGTTGGCGGCTCCCTGGGCCTCCGCAAACCAATGGGCGAACACTCCTACCTTGAAGGAACCTACACCCTGCAAAACGTCACCATTGATGGGATCGACGAAGAGTCCTCTCAGGCCATCAAAGACGAAGCAGGCGACTTCATGCAGAGCAAGATCGACCTTTCCTGGGTGCATGACACTCGTGACAGCATCTTCATCACTCGCAAGGGTCACAAGGTTGAACTTGGCGCTACCTATTCCGGTCTCGGTGGTGACGTCGATGTCTTCGGCCTCAACTTTGCAGGTTCTCAATACATTCACCTCCCTGGCGACACTATCCTGTCCCTCGAAGGCGCAGTCCGCACTATCGACGCGAATAGCGGTGACACAGTGCCGATTTTTGAACGCCTATTCCTCGGTGGTGCCAATAACCTGCGCGGCTTCGACTATCGCGAAGTCGGTCCAAAGGACGAAACCGGCGAACCTCTCGGTGGCCGCACATCCGCCTATTTCACCGTCGAGTACACCTTCCCGATCATCGAGAAAGTACGCGGCGCGGTGTTCTACGACGTTGGTGCCGTCAGCGGTGATGCCTATGACGTCGGTGGTGGCGACGTGAACTCCAACGTCGGTGTGGGTCTGCGCCTCTACTTGCCTGTGGGTCCGATTCGCGTCGATTTCGGTGTCCCAGTACAGTCGGATGAATTCAACGATTCGGGTGGTCGCTTCCAGTTCAACCTGGGTTACAAGTTCTAGTCGAACCGACATCTAACCCTTCCCTAACTCCGCCTCTTGCCCCGCAAAAGGCGGAGTTTTCGTTTGAGCCTTACGCGTGCAGCGTCCATACTTACCGCTTACCCTATGAGATATATCGCCCTTTTTGCTTTTTCCCTTCTTACTTCCGCCAGCTTCGCTGCCGACCTCAAATTCGGTGTGGTGGACATGCAGAAGGCCTTTTCTGACTTCCATAAAACCACGGAAGCCCAAGCCAAATTTAAAGACCTCATGGACAAAGCTGGGCAGGAAGCTAATGAGCGCTGGTCCGTCTACAAGAACATGACTGGTGATCTCCAAAAGCTCCAAAAAGCTGCCCAGGACCCCATTTTGACTCCTGAAGAACGCGCCAAGAAAGCAGCGGAATTTCAAGAGAAAGTCAAAGAACTCCGCGCCTTGGAGCAAGAAATCGGTGACTTCCAAAACCGCCGCACCAATCAACTGCGCCAGGAAGATCTTCAGATCCGCAAAGGCCTTTACGATGAGATCCTTGTCGTGGTCAAAGACAAAGCCAAGAAAGACGGTTACGACTTCGTCTTCGACAAGTCCGGCATGAGCCTCTCCACAGTGCCAGTTCTGCTCTACTACAAGGATGCTGTTGATTTCACAGACCAAGTCGTCGTCGAACTCAATAAGGACGCACCAGCTAAAACTGCTGGTGACGAAGCGAAGAAGGAAGACGCCAAATAATTAAACCTCCTTCATTACCGAAAATTACAAAACGCGTCGGACGAGGTCCGGCGCGTTTTGCTTTTGTAATTTTCTCCCAATGGATGGTTGCAAAACAGGCCATCTTATTGCCACTTCAGTTGTGAGCGAGATCTTCTCCGCGCCACACCAAAGAAGTCTGACGTAGCTCACAGTCCTGGACTTCTAACCCGTAGAAACCCATCCATGAGCGCACAAATCACGCAACAGAAACTCGCTGAACTCGTTGGAGGAACCCTTGTCCAAGGCGACCCAGCAACGCCCCTTCACGGACTCAACTCAGTCGCAGAAGCAGCCCCAGGAGAGATCACCTTCTTGGGAAACCCACGTTACCTCCCACAGCTAAAGCGCACCCAAGCCAGCTGCGTGATCGTCGCCCCAGGATTCAATCCCGACGACGCCCCTTCTGGGGTAGGTCTCATCGAAGTAGAAAATCCCACCCTAGCATTCTCAAGCGTCATTCGACAGTTTGCCCCCCCGGCGCGCAGCTTTGCGGCCGGCGTACACCCCTCGGCAATCATCGCACCCTCGGTGGTGTTCGATCCACAAAAGGTTTCCATCGGACCAGGTGTCATTGTTGAAGAAGCTGTCAGCATTGGCGATGGCACCGTCATCCACGCGGGCTCATTTGTCGGCACAGGCGCTCGTCTTGGGTGCGCTTGCATCATTCATCCCAACGTCACGATCAAGGATCATACCATCTGCGGAGATCGAGTCCAAATTCACAGTGGCACTGTCATCGGCACGGACGGTTTTGGTTATGAATTCACCCAGGATGGTCACCAAAAGATTGAGCAAGTCGGCATCGTCCAAATTGATGATGACGTCGAGATTGGCTCCTGCACGACCATTGACCGCGCCCGCTTTGGTCGCACCTGGATCGGAGAGGGAACCAAAATTGATAACCTCGTGCAGATTGGCCACAATTGCATTGTCGGCAAACACTGCATCATCGTCTCCCAGACAGGTATTTCTGGCAGCACCCGCATCGGCGACCGCGTGACCATCGGTGGACAAGTCGGCGTCGCGGGCCACCTTGAGATCGGCAGCAAAGTACTCCTTCTTGCCAAGTCAGGTGTAACCAAGAGCATCAAAGAACCCGGTGCCTATACTGGCTACCCAGCCAAGCCACTGATGGAAGGTCGGAAAATGCTGACCTATCCAGCGCGTGTCCCCGAACTCATCGACCGCATTCGTTCCTTGGAGCAGCGCCTAGCCCAACTGGAAGACAAATCGTAGCGACTTCAGAACTCCATTTGCATCCGCAAAGGCCCCCCAGAGGGTTTGGGCGGCGGGACGTGGAGGAAATTCGTTGGGACTGGCGCATTGCGCGGATTCCCGTCAATAATGTAGCCCAGCGTGCCCGCTGGCTTGATGACCTGGCAGCTAGAGAGAAACGGGGATGCCACCAAAAGGGCCGCAGCCGCAAGGCGCGAAAAAGAAAGCATCCAACGTTTTACCCCATTACGGCGAAAAGCTCAAGCATTTCAGATATTCTAGCAGCGCACGTCATTCAGCGCTTCATCTGTTGGGCAAAGATCCATTCGTGGAGGTCCTGCTTTGGATAAACGACTCCAGTGATGCCGTGCCCCTCGCCGGCCAATTCTGAATATTTGATCTTCTCGCCACCCACTGCCTGGATGGCAGCGAACATCGTGCGCGAACGCTCGACCGGCACCATGTCGTCCTTATCGCCATGGAATACCCAAATGGGCGTATTCTTCAGTATCTCTGCGTTCTTTGGATCGCCACCACCACAGAGCGGCACCACAGCGGCAAAGATCGTCGGAAACTTCGCTGCCAAATACCAACTGCCAGAGCCCCCCATCGAAGATCCCGTCAAATAGATGCGGCTCTCATCCACCGGCAGGTGGTCACAGAGATCCGCAATTAGAGCCACCAGGTTCATAGCCACGTTGTCCTTCCATCCGATATCTGCGGACGGGCATTGCGGAGCAATCATAAAACACGCCCGCTCTGACTGGTTTTCTGGCGAGGTGAAAAACTTCGTGGCCCCTCCCATCTGTGACTTATTGTCATCGCCGCTTTGACCGGAGCCGTGCAACCAGATCACCAAAGGAAAGCGCTGAGTGCCATCCCACTTTGGATTTCCGAACAACTGATAATTTAATCCCTGCTTAGACTTTGTGGGCACAAACTCGCCAGTGATCTTTTGTGCATACGGTCCTTCCTTCAGACCGGTATCTCGTGCCCGTTCACGCAAAAGGCCTCGGACAAAAGTTTGATCCTCGGCACACAGCCGATCCAACGCCATCTTAAAAATCTGAAAATCTGCCGCTCTCTTGATCTTCACTTCAGACGCACTGAACTCTACGAGCTCGCCATCGAAAGACGCCTTTCCATCGCTGGAGGTCCATTTACGGGGCTCCGCGCCATTAGAGATCGAAGCGCAAAAAAGGAGGATGCTGGTGAGGAGATATTTCATAATCGGCAAAAGTTACAACGTGCGAGAGACAGGATGCATAGAAAAAAGGTGGCCACACAGCGGTCACAACTCCGTGGGGCCAGATCCACCACCGCTCTGGGAGTCTTCTCGAAAGGAACGCAAGACCAGCCCGATCCCAGCACCCAACATCACCAGCAACAACATCAGATGACTCGTCTTCATGCTGAAGCGAAACTCCAGGCGACTCATGATCTCCACCACCACGATCGCCAAGCCTACCCAGAGCAACCCCCATGCCCACGATTTGGTCGCATCATAGAACAGGGCCACCACTCCTAGCAGCAGCGGGACAAAAATGAGGCCGTGGGAAGAGGTCTGCATCATCCCCCCAATACCGCCCATTCCTCCCATCCAGCCGCTGATCCAGCCGCCCCCACCGGATGTCACATACACAGAATCGAAGAACAGATACAAGGCCAGTCCGGCAAGTAACAGCCCTACTCCGGCCTTAAAAGCCGCTTGTCCTCCTTCAGTTCCTCCTGGTTTCATTCAAATAGGTTACTTGTACGGGTGAATCCTGGCAAGCATCCATCTCTCTACCTATTGGCACTTCCGGCAGGACCGCAAAAAGGTTGTTGCGCGATGCCCCAAACGCGGCAAAAATCCCCGCCCTCTTTTGGGGTCATGAATTTTATGTCTCGTGACTTCAAAAGAACGCCCTTCGTTCTAACCTCAATAGCCTGACACGATATGCCTGCGAAAACCAAGCCTTCATCGAAGAAGAAGCCCGTGGCAAAGAAACCCGCTCCAAAGGCGGTCAAAAAGCCAGCACCAGCAAAGAAGCAGACCAAACCCGCCAAGGCTGCGGTGAAATCGAAGGTGAAACCCGTTTCCAAAAAATCTGCCAAAGCCCCGGCTCCGAAAAAGAAATCAGCCCCGGTGAAAGCGGCCCCCGCGAAGAAGAAGTCTGTTCCCGCCAAAGCGGTTCAAGCCCAAAAGAAGCCGGCCCCCGCGAAAGCGGCTCCAGCCAAGAAGAAAATCGCGACCGCAAAACCGGCACCTGCCAAAACGAAGCAGCCGAAGGCCAAGGCACCCGCCCCAAAAGCCCCTGTGAAAAAATCTCCGGTCAAATCTACCGCCAAAGCCTCCAAACCCGCACCAGCGAAAGCCAAAACCCCAGCCAAGAAGGCTGCGCCAGCGAAAGCTGAAAAGCCCGCACCAGCGAAGAAGGAAGCACCCACAAAGAAAGCTGCGCCAGCAAAGGTAGAAGCACCTACCCCAGCTCCCGCTCCAAGCGCGCCCGCTACCCCTGCCGCCAAGGCCAAGAAGAGCGACACCAAGAAATCGAGTGCCAAGACTCCACCGGTCATTTCCGGCGGCCCGCTCTCCAAAATGCCACGACGCATGGTGATCGAGGAACCAGAAATCACCATCGAGCGCTCCAAAGGTCCGGTGAAAATGACCCCGTTCCTGAAGCGCCAAAAGCAAAAACTCATCGAACTGCGCGATACACTCCTCAACACCATTGATGGCGTTGCCAGCGAGAGCTTGAACAGCGACGGCGGTTCATCCTCAGCCTTTGGCATGCACCAAGCGGATGCAGGCAGCGATGCGTATGACCGTGATTTTGCTCTTAGCCTCCTTGGCAAAGAGCAGGACGCCCTCTATGAGATCAACGAGGCACTGAAGCGCATTGACGACGGCACCTACGGGATCTGTGAGATGTCCGGAAAACGCATTCCAGAGGAGCGCCTCGATGCGCTGCCCTTCACCCGTTACACTGTCGAGAGCCAGAGCCGCATCGAACGCGACCAATTTGGTGGCCGCTATGGGGCCCGTCCGCAGCGTTCTCTCTTCGGCCTGGATGACGCTTCAGAAGAGGGAGAAGATTCTTCTGACGATGAAGAGAGCGAATCGCTTGACTTCAAACAAGAGTAGGATAGCCTCCCGACCCCTCAGATTTTATGCCACGAGACATCATCACCCTTGAATGCACGGAAGCCAAAGCTGCCGGAATGCCAACATCCCGCTACGTGACGACCCGCAACAAGAAGAGCATCCGCACTCCGGGCCGCTTGGAAAAAGTGAAGTTTAATCCCTTCATGAAAAAGCGCACCCTTCATCGCGAGATCCGCTAATCTTCGGTTTCAACACTTTCCCATACAGACTCATGCAACCGAAGACCAAAGAACGCCTCATTTCTTTTCGCCGCTCCAACCGCCGGCTCCCACGCCGTCGTCTCGACGTGCCGCTTGAAAAGCTCAACTATCTGAACCCCGAGATCCTTGCCCGTTTCACATCCGAGACTGGCAAACTCATCCCTCGACGCATCACTGGCGTGCCTGCCTGGCTGCACCGCAAAATCACCCGCGAAGTGAAGCGTGCACGCGCAGTCAATCTGATGCCTTGATAACGGTTGCCCCTGTGGCCACTTGATACCCCCTTTCCCACTGTTGCCCACCAGGTGACAGTGGGATCTTTTTTTCACCCTTCTTCCGATGGCTACTCTCACAGACACGCAAAACGAGCGCGACCACCGTCGCATCCCGATTGATCGGGTCGGCGTTCGCAATCTGCGCTTCCCTCTCCGCATCAGAGACCGCGATCAGGCGGAGCAACACACGGTCGCCACCGTCGCACTCGCAGTCGACCTGCCGCATCAATACAAAGGCACCCACATGAGCCGGTTTGTGGAGGTGCTCCACGCCCATGGCTCCGAACTCACCGTTGCCTCCATGGCAGGAATGCCCAGAGAACTCATGTCTCGCCTCCACGCTGCCAAGGCCCATGTCGAGTTCCGCTTCCCCTACTTCCGATCCAAGGCGGCCCCCGCCACAGGAGCCAAAGGCTTGCTCGATTACGGCGTTGTCTTTGAAGTCAATTCAGATACCGACAAGACGGACTTTGTTGTCACCGTCGAAGTTCCAGTGACCACCCTCTGCCCCTGCTCCAAGGCCATCAGCGCCCGTGGTGCCCATAATCAGCGGGGACTGGTGACTCTCTCCGTTCGATTCACCGATCCCGTATGGATCGAGGAACTGATCGATTTGGCGGAGACCAGCGCCAGCAGCCAGCTCTATAGCGTTCTCAAAAGGCCGGACGAAAAACACGTCACCGAGGCAGCCTACGACAACCCCGTCTTTGTGGAAGACCTTGTGCGCAACATCGCGGTGAAGGCCAACGCCCATCCAAAGATCACCTGGTATCGGGTGGAGGCGGAAAATTACGAGTCCATCCACAATCACAACGCTTGGGCCGTGGTCGAAAAGCACAAGGACCAGTGATTTGTTGATAAACTCTATCTGGAATACAGTATTTAATTGCATGACCGCGAATTCATGGCATTTTCGCGTTGTCAGACTCCATTAATCAAACCCCACGCGCCACTTTTCCCCATGTCCAAAGCCTCCGTCGAAGACATCAAGCTCGCCTCCAACGGCCTCCGCGGCCAAATTGCTGAACAATTCGCTGATACCACGCTCAGCCACGTGCCGGACGATTCGAATGTCCTGCTGAAATTTCATGGCAGCTACCAACAGGACGACCGCGATCTCCGCGCCAAGCTTAACAAGGAAGGCAAAGAAAAGGCCTGGAGCTTCATGATCCGCAGCAAGATGCCTGGCGGACGCATCACAGCAAAGCAGTGGCTAATCCACGATGATCTCTGCACGAAGGCCGTCGGCACCATGCGACTGACGAATCGCCAGGGCATTCAGCTTCACGGCGTGCTGAAGGGCGGCCTCAAAGAAGTCATCCAAAACGTTTGCCAGAGCGGCCTGTCCACGATGGGTGCCTGCGGCGACGTCGTGCGCAACACGATGGGACCCGCGGCCCCCATCAAAGACGCCATTCACGCCGACGGCCAAAAACTCACGGAAGAAATTAGCCAGCGCTTCCTCTGGCGCAGCCAAGCCTATGCCGACATCTGGCTGGATGGGGAAAAGTTGGAGCCAAACTGGGCAGCAGCACCCGAGGTCTCCCCAGAAGTCCGTGCCCTGACCGCCGCCCCTGAGAGTGACGACCCCATCTACGGGAAGGTCTATTTGCCGCGCAAATTCAAGATGGCCGTCGCCATCCAGCCATGCAATGACGTGGACATCTTCAGCCAAGACGTCGGCTTTGTTCCCCACGTCGTGGATGGTCAGGTCGAAGGCTATACCATTACTGTCGGCGGCGGCTTTGGAATGAGCCATGGCCAACTCAGCACCCGTCCATTCCTTGCCCAACCGCTCTTTTACGTGAAGCGCGCCTACGTCGTCGATGCGACGGAAGCCATCGTTACTACGCAGCGTGACCACGGCAACCGCGTCGAACGTAAAAACGCACGCATGAAATACACCGTGCAGACGATGGGCATCGACGCCTTCCGCGCCGAAGTCCAGCGCCGCCTCCCAGGCATCGAGACCTCACCTGCCAAGGAACTTCACTTTGATACCGTGGAAGACGACCTCGGCTGGCATGAGCAAGGCGATGGCAAACTCTATTGCTGCATTTATGTCAGCATGGGCCGCATCGCAGATGTCGAAGGCCAACCCCAATATCGTAGCGCCTTTGCAGAGCTCGCCCGCACACTTGACCTACCTTACATCGTCACACCAAACACCAACGTCGTGATCGCCGATGTGTCGCCAGAGCAAAAGGCTCAGGTCGAGGCCATTCTCAGCAAGCACGGAGTCGGCAACGACGCCGGCCTTACCCGCGCCCGCAAGGTCGCCCACGCCTGCGTCGCCCTCCCGACCTGCGGGCTTTCACTCAGTGAATCAGAGCGCGCTTTGCCTGGTATCATGGACAAAATCGATGCCATCCTCCGCGAGCTCGACCTTGCAGATGCCGGAATTTTGTTCCGCATGACTGGCTGCCCCAATGGTTGCGGACGCCCTTACAATGCTGACTTCGGCTTTGTGGGCCGCGCACCAAACAAATACGCCATGTTTGTCGGTGGCAGCATTCGCGGCAACCGCCTCGCAGGACTCGAATACAAATCCGTTCTTGGGGATGAAATCCCAGGCAAGGTTCGCGAATTTTTGGAGGCTTACAAAGCAGAGCGCAACGATGGCGAAATCTTCGCCGATTGGTTCGCCCGCACCCGCCAACTTGGCGAGGCACCAACGCCAGAACAGTTCCACATCGAACTCGCAGAACGCGCCGCCCGCCTCGCTGAACAAAAAGTCAGTGAGGCAGGTTAATCGCCGCTAAAGAGCATTCACGCCGAAGGGCGGATCTTCGTTTGAAGGTCCGCCCTTCTTTGTATTCAAAGTGGCGCGCTGACCTCCGAGCCCGCAGAACTCCGATGGAGCTCGCACTTTTGGAGCCAGAAACGAAACAGGGCTAGAGTCGCTCGACGCGACCTAGCCCCAGGATACAGACCAAAGTGTCCGTGTTCCTCGACTTACTTCGCAGGCTCTGGAGCTGGCGTCGGCGCTGGAGCGGGAGGTGTCAACGCATCTGCAGCCTTTTTCGCAGCAGCTTCCACTGCCTTCGCAGCCTCAGCAGCCTTCTTCTCTGCAGCCTCCTTCACTTCGGCAGCCTTCTTTTCGATGGCTTCCTTGGCTTCGTCCACCTTCTGAGCAGCAGCCTCAGCACCTGTCTTGGCAGCTTCTTCGACGGCTTTAGCACCCGAGACGGCAGCGTCTTTGACTGCTTCAGTCGCCTTTTTGGCATCTTCAGCGGCCTTCTTGGCTTCTGGGGACTTATCACATGAGCTCAAACCAGCAGCGATGAGAGCGACAAAAAGAAATGAGATTGGTTTCATCATTGGTGAACATTAGACGGGCATTTCTGCGCACATACAAGCAACTAATGTGCGACAAAGGATCGCGCGGATCGGGACACCTCCCT
>CAZCAL010000014.1:19022-22242 GCA_964496625.1 uncultured Verrucomicrobiaceae bacterium
CCGCATATTGTTGTACTTCTCCCCACCTGATGAGCTGACGCCATCTTCGAGCACCGCAGTTCGAGATGGCCTGTAAGTTGGTAGTGCGCGTCTAGGTGCCACGTCATTTCCCAGCAAGACAAAGTCGGTCAAAATCGCAAAGGTGCTGCATTCGAGCGTCATCTCTTGCGCAGGAGTCCGAGCTATTTTCAAATATCCGCAGAACGAGCTCGGCACTTGACTAATCGACTTAATGAGTCTGTTTTAGCGGCACTCTGTTTCTATTCCGCGCGTGGCACTCCATTCCTCCATCAAAACATGGATTCTTCCGTTGACCGTTGGAACGGTCTTTGGGGGAGGTGGATTCATTTTGTTTCAGCCATCGTTACGATCGCAGACGCCATCACCGCCTGCGTTAGAATCGGTGAAACCGTTGCCTCCAGCCCCCCTTGCGACGCACGCTACCAAGCCGGCACAGCTTCCAGCAACGCCTCAGAACCCACATGCCGCTGCACCCAGGACGAAATCGCAGGCACGTGCCCCTCGTCCCAAAATTCCAGATACGCCGTGGGTGAAGCCGCTGCCATGGCCCTGTGGGCATCTGCCTGCACTCTATGCGGCAGTGTTGAATGAGGACATCGAAGCCGCAACAGACTGGCTTACCCACGGTGCCTGGGTGGATGAGCCCACCCCAGGAGGTGATACGGCCTTGTGCGCGACAATCCGCCAAGGCTCCGCGGCTTTAGCCCTCGCGTTGATCTTCAGTGGTGCCGATCTGACCTTGGCGGGCGCAGAAGGCCAACCGCCGGTGGCGCTAGCTGCCCTTGATCGTAAAATGCCGGTCCTGAGGACGCTGCTGAAGGCAGGGGCGGATGCAGACACGAAGATCGCCACGCCCGTCCAACAAAGATTCATCGATGCAGCGGGCCTTAAGGATCTGAAAAGCTCCCTTTCGAATGACTCTGGACTGACTCCATTAATGCTCTGCGCCTGCCGAGGCGACGTGGATATGGCTGTGCTACTGATGCGCGCCGGTGCCAGCACCGACAAGCACACCAAGATCAATCGACGTTACCCGATCAACTTTGCATGCACCCAAGGTTACCTTTTCCTGATGCGCGTACTCCTAGGCCGCGATCCCGATGCAGAGCCTGCCATGCGCGTGACGGTGGATCTATCCCTCCAGCGCGCCTACGTGAAGCGCCACGGGGAAGTGGTGGATTCGTGCTCGATTTCGAGCGGCCGGAAGGGCTTTGAAACGCCTGCCGGACAGTACGTCATCACCAATAAATACCGGTCCTGGAAGTCCACGATTTACCACGTGGAGATGCCCTTTTTCATGCGGCTGAATTGCAGCGCAATCGGGCTGCACGCGGGTTACGTGACGGGTAACCCTGCCTCCCATGGCTGCGTGCGACTGCCCCCATCAAAAGCGAAGCAGTTCTTTGAAATGCTAAACGTGGGGGATGAGGTAGAGATTGTGCCGTAGCGCAGGGCGTGAGTGGCTAGTGGGCAGGCACTACACGAAGTCCGTGATGGAACCAAACCCAGCGTCGAACAATCGGCGGTAGGTGCGGAAGGCGAAGCTATCCGTCATGCTCGCAATCCAATCGCAGACGAGTCGGGCGCGGCGAGCCTCATCCTCGGTGCGATCAATCTCTTTTTCGATGCCCGGGGGCAGGAGATGCAGGCCCTTGCCACGATGGGCGATGTAGCGATCATGCAGCACCTCAAAGAGTCGAGTCAGAATGATGTCTGCCTTGTAATCGAGCTGCTGGAGTTGGGGAGAAAGAAAGACGAGCTCCAGAGAGATGCGCTTATTCATTTCCGCTTGTTTCTTCACCACGGGATCAATGTCGAGCACCCAGGCATGGCGATGGGTGTCCTTGCTCAGAAAGCCCTCGACACGACGGAGGGTGCAGGCGCGGATGTGGTCCCCGATGCGGCGATTCAGCCGACTCTCGACACGCCCTTCACGCAGTGCCTTCAGCAGGAATTCCACCTGATTGCTTTCATCGGCATCCAATTCTGCCCGCCCAGCCCAGGCCTCTAGCCGAGCTGCATTGATGAAACCTGCGTGGATGCCATCAGCAAGATCATTCAATGAATAAGCAGTGTCATCCGCCCAGTCCATGACCTGACACTCGATGCTGCGAAAGGCGTTGCGGGTCTTTCCGGGGGTGAGTTCGGCAGGAATCGCTTTGCCCAGCATGGCGAAATCCAGCCAGGCACTTTGATCGTCGTAGAGGTAGTGGTGCTGTGCCTCCGGCGTCTCCGAAAGCAGCGTCTTGTATTTCAGCACGCCGTCCAGCAGTGCACGCGTGGGGTTCATGCCTTCGCCGCTTTCAGAAAAGAGTGTTTCGGTCAGCAAGCGGAAGGTTTGAGCATTGCCCTCAAACCCTCCGTAAGGGCGCATCAATCGATGCAGCGTGCGCTCCCCTGCGTGGCCAAAAGGTGGGTGACCAATGTCGTGGGCAAGACAGGCGCTCTCTACAAGATCCGCATCGATGCCGTATTCCGCAGAGAAACCCTCGGTACTTTGCTGGAGGGAGGCACAGATGGATCGACCGATTTGCGCGACCTCGATGGAGTGGGTCAGCCGTGTCCGATAGAAGTCGTATTCACCGGATAAAAAAACCTGTGTCTTACTCTGGAGGCGGCGGAAGGCAGAGCTATGGATGATGCGGTCTCGATCCATTTGATACGGAGACCGATACTCACCAGGATGGACTCGGCGCGGGATTCGCGTCTCTGCGTCAGCAGCTTGGTAAAACAGGTTCGTCGTCATTCGTGCAACGGTATTAACCGACGGGGGGCTCAGAGTCAGCCTTTTTCTCCACCACTGGCACGTGGTCGTGAGCGTGACTGGCCCTGCGTGCGGCGACCGTCGTTTTCACAGTGACCTTGGCACTCACAAAAAGCTGCCACAGAAGTAGCGTGCCAAAGTAGCCTATCACCCCCATGACCGCACCGCTGACGAGACCACCCACCAGCATTGATTTCAGCCAGGAAAATAGCGTCGGGATGCCGTCTCCGGGTAAGGCACCCGTGGTATCCAACCCACGCAGCCAGAGGGAGACAAAGTGCAGCAATCCCCGCGCAGACTCCATGTCTGGTGCGCCCTCAGTTGCGTGCCCCAGGATACCGAGCAGCCAGTTGCCAACATGTATCTCCGCCACGGCCGTCGGAACCATCGTCACGGGATTTGTGATCCAACAGGTCATGATGGCGATGGGGATAT
>CAZCAL010000015.1:0-4893 GCA_964496625.1 uncultured Verrucomicrobiaceae bacterium
TACTGACGGGACTAGCGGACCGTTTATCAGTCCAGCACTTTAATCGATAGATCGGTATTTAGGGAGTGAGCGTCCGGTGCCTTGGTGCTGGGCGCTTACTTATTTATCGGAAGTTGACCCACTATGAGCAGGCGTCCCGTTCGTCCTGCTCTGAGTTTTTGTGAAGTGAATTTTTACATTGATCGAAGTGTCTTCGAAACAATGAAGCTAGGCTAAAAGGTGTGAATTCGGACCCATTGTGCTCTGACAGAGTGTCACCCGTGAGGCGTCGGCGAGCGATTATCACGTTGGCAAGGGCTTGGCGATGGACCGTTAGACTGGTGGTGGTCGTATGGCTTTTGCTGTTGTTAATGATGGACACCATTGGCACGCGGCTATACACGCTGGCACCTCTTTACTACTTGCCCAAGGTGTGGTTGGCGGCACCTTTTCTCCTACTTGCACTGCCGGGGTATTGGTGGGAGCGGCGCTGGATGTGGTGGTTGGGGTTGCTAGCTTTTTTTCATGCGATCGTGCTACTCGAATGGCGCAGCCCGAGGCCGTCTCTCCACTCTGGCGACGGATCTAGGCTGCGGGTGGTGAGTTGCAATCGTGGGGATCAAGACGAGGCATCGTGGGTGAAATGGTTGGCGGCGGTGAAACCTGATCTGGTGGCGATGCAGGATGTGGGGGCGTGCCATCATCTCGCAGGTCAATCTCCCGATGCAGCGGGACTACCCAATTTTTTGCGGATTGGAGAGCATGCCATTGCGAGCCGCTATCCGATCCGGCGGATGGTCCCTATTTCCCCTGCTGCCTCTATCACGAATGGCAGTCTGGGCTATCTCCCTTGTATGCGCGTAGAGATCGATATGGGCGGAAAGCTAGTTGTCGTCTATTCAATCCATGTACGGTCGCCCCGAACGCACTTTAAGAGCTATAGGTCTTGGAAAATTTGGTCATCCCCGATGCGGTCAGAGGTATTGAGTCGCTATTGGGTCGAGCAAGAAAAGTTGCTGAAGATGCTACTGATCTCCATTCGTGCTGAGACTGATCCGGTTATCGTAGTGGGGGATCTCAATGTGCCGGACATGGGACCACTGTATCGTGAGGTGACGAAAACACTCCAAGATGCCCACAGGGTAGCGGGCGTTGGATATGGGTATACTTTTCCTGGTGATGTAAAGGCGCTTTGGGCGGGCTGGCAGCCGTGGTTGCGAATCGACTACATTCTTCCTGGCGGCGGATGGAAGGTGCAAGGGTGTGAAGTGCAAGATTCCAGTAGCGCAGGGGAGTCACAGCATCGCGCGGTGTTGGCAGATCTCCTTCTCCGCTGACGGGCGGGCGCTAGAGTGGCATTTCAGTTGGGCTGAAGGTGTTGGGAGGTGCTTCTGGCCCCTTTGTTTTGGCGGAATTATCAAAAACGACCATCAAAAATGATTAAAATGGCTAAAATGATAAAAACGGCTTGAATCATAATTACTGGAACATATGATTGCGGCACTTCGACATGATTTCTCGCCGTTTCAGACCCTGGCTCTGCTGCCTGCCGCTCCTTTGGGCCGGATTCGGAATTCATCCGCTGGCGGTGGGCGCGGGTATCAATGGTGGCACCGTGCGGATAGTGTTTGAGCCGACATTTTGTGGTGATCGACTGTCCCTCGACGCGGAGGTCAAACGCGAGCACCTGCCGGGGATCACGATCTCTCGATTGGATCTGTTGCTCAGCGGACTAGCCTTGAAGCGGGACGATGGGTCATGGCTGGAGTCTGCGGATTGGTTTGCCCTGCTTTCGGTTGGCAAGGGATTGTTGCAGGCGGATGCGGATGGCGTGCCGACCGGGCGCTTCACCGCCGTCCGATTCAATGTCGGACTGCCGAAGGATATCGATCATTCCGATCCGAGCCGATGGGAACCAGGCCATGCTCTAAACCCGGCATTGAATGGCCTGCACTGGGGCTGGCTGGGGGGCTATGTGTTCACTGCTCTTGAGGGTCACTCTGGAAATTCTGGATATTCGTATCATCTGGCGGGCGATGAATGCCTGAGAACGGTTGAGATTCCGCTGGAATTCCAGGGGGGCGGCCCTGTGACGATCCGACTGTCCTTGGATGCGGGGAAGTGGTTGGCGAACCTAGATTTGAATCGAGTCGGGCTATCAAGCCACTCCAGGACGGGCGATGAGTTGGCTCAAAAGCTTGCAGACCAGACGGCGGTGGCGTTTTCTGTGCTCGGGATTTCCACCGACTTGTTTCACTCGCTCCATGATCCAGCCACGGAAGCACTGGCGAGCGGGGCGACGCCTTATGTGCTGAATGTGACGGAGCGGTTCCCAAAACCAGCGCTTCCTGCCGACAATCCTTTGACGCATGAGGGCGTCAATTTGGGACGGAGGCTTTTTGAAGACGTGTGTCTGTCTCGTGCGCAGACGCAGTCTTGCGCCAGTTGCCATCAGTCAGCGAGCGGCTTTGCCGATGATAAGGCGCGGTCAATCGGCGGTGAAGGACAGTTGGGGCGCCGCAATGCGATGGCTGTGACAAATTTAGCCTGGCGCGGTAGCTTCTTCTGGGATGGAAGAGCCGCGACATTGCGCGAGCAGGTGCTGATGCCGATCCAGGATGCGCATGAGATGAATGCACCGTTGGATCTGGTAATCGCCCGGTTAAAAGAGGATGCCTCGTATCGTCAGCAGTTCGCCTGTGCCTTTGGCGGGGAGGGGATTGATGTGGAGCGATTGGCAAAGGCGCTGGAGCAATATTTGCTGACGCTCGTCGCGCAGGATTCGAAGTTTGACCGGGCACTGCGTAAGCGGACACGATTGACTGGGTCCGAGGCGAGGGGGTTGCAACTCTTTGTGACGGAGTTTGATCCGGCGAGAGGATTGCGGGGGGCGGATTGCTTCCACTGCCACGGGGGCATGCTTTTTACCGATGATGCATTTCACAATAACGGCCTCGCGATCACTTCTGGCGATGTGGGGCGCATGGCGATTACGGGGAATGCTGCGGACCGCAGCAAGTTCAAGACTCCCTCACTACGCAATGTCGCACTGACAGCTCCCTACATGCACGATGGACGCTTCGCGACACTGGAAGAGGTGGTTGAGCACTATAGCGCTGGTGTTGAGCGAAGTGACACGCTTGACCCCAATCTCGCCAAGCACCCTGCAGCGGGTCTACAGCTCACCGCTGCTGAGAAATCGGACCTTGTCGCCTTTCTTAAAACGCTCACAGACGAACCATCACCAGCAGCGCTGAAGGTCGCTGCGACCAAACCATAACTCATGTCATTGCGCTCTCGTACAACCCCTTTGCTGACCGCAATTTTGATCTTGCTGGCAAGTGGCCTTCGTGCGGATGATACCCACGCAGTAGAGGATGAATTGGCCCTGGCTGCTGCGCAATTGACTGCGGATGCGGCGGTCGCCGCTCCACTCGTGGAGGCCGCGGCAATTGATCCAGCGGACTGCGCGGGGAATGGTTCATGGAGTAGCGTGATCAATTGGACGCCGCACATCCCGGTGTCTGTTGCCAATTTGCCAGATGGTCGATTGCTGAGCTTCGCCTCCAACCAACGCACAAGCTTTCCGGTTGGGGCGGAGTTTACGTATGCGGCCACTTGGGATCCTGCGACAGGGGTCTTTCAGGAGTTCAATCACAACTCGCAAGACATGTTTTGTGGCGGGATTGCAATGCTTGCAGATGGCCGTGTGATGGTAAATGGCGGACGCAATGAGGTGTCCTCCGCGAGTGTTTTTGACTGGCGCACTAACACCTGGACGCGAGTCCAAAATATGACGGGTGGCCGCTGGTATAATACCACGGTCGCATTCGGCCAAGGCAACGTCTTTACGGCAACAGGAAGTGGGACTGGCAACCGCACTGCGGAACGCTGGAATGCCTCGACGGGTTGGACAAATTTGACGGGGATACCCTGGGGCAGTGCTGTACTAGACGTTGAGGCGGGTTACGCTCGGCATTGGCACCCATTTCTCAGTTTGGCACCCGATGGCAGAGTGCTGCACTTCGGCCCCACAGACACGATGCACTGGCTGACGATGGCGGGCACTGGGACGATTACGAATTCGGGAGGCACTGTTCCGGGTGCGCATTATCCGAAGGAAGGCAGCTTTGCGATGTATGATGAGGGGAAGATTTTGGTGGCAGGTGGTGGTGCCAATACCACCCAAAACCCTTCGGATTCTACCACGGGGACCAGTTCCAAGCTGGCCTACACGGTTGATATGACGACGACTCCTCCTGCGATTGCATCCACTGCATCCATGGTGAACGCGCGGCAGTTTGCCAATGCGGTGGTTATTCCATCGGGTGAGGTAATGGTCATCGGTGGCAATACCAGTGGATTAAAGTTCAACGACACGGGTTCGGTAATGCCCTGCGAAATCTGGAGCCCCAAAAGTCGGACTTGGCGCACAGTGGCCAGCATCAGCGTGCCGCGCAATTATCACAGCACGGCCCTACTACTGCCTGATGGGCGGGTATGGTCAGGTGGGGGTGGTCTCGGTGGGGCAAATCATCAGGACGCACAGGTCTATACGCCGTCATGTCTGTATAAGGCAGATGGTTCTCTGGCTGTGCGCCCAGTGCTGACGACTGCGCCAACGAGTATTGGCCCTGGCGCGAGCTTCACGGTGGTCGGAACGGCCGATTTGGTAAAATTCGCGTTCATACGGATGGCATCGACCACACACGCGGTGAACACGGATCAGCGGTATCTTTCTCTGCCCGTCACTCAGACAAGTCCAGGAAACTATCTGGTGTCTGCCCACAGTAATCTAAACGTCATGACGCCTGGATATTGGATGCTGTTTGGCATCGCAGCAGATGGTGTGTATTCGAAGGCCAAGGTTATTCAGGTCGATAGCGCTTTGGGGATTGCCATCACGGATCCAGG
>CAZCAL010000015.1:4903-22141 GCA_964496625.1 uncultured Verrucomicrobiaceae bacterium
GCCACATCTCCTGCGGGCATCACAAAGAATTTCAGCGCCTCTGGATTGCCCGATGGTCTGACGATCCATGGCGCGACAGGTCTGATTTCCGGCACCGTAACGCGCAGCGGCGTCTTCAGCGTTCGTGTGACCGTGACAGGGGGAAATCTCTCGGCGACGCAGACGTTCTCATGGACGGTCCTCTTATCAAACACAGGAAGTGGGAGCATCCTGCGCGAGTGGTGGCTAGGCATCGCGAATTCGACGCTCTCATCACTCACCAGTTCTGCTGCGTATCCATCCAATCCGTCTGGTAGTGACCAGCGCACCTCTTTTGAGGTGCCGGTGGATTGGGCTGATAACATGGGACAACGTGTTCGCGGTTATGTCTATCCTCCTGTCTCCGGCCAGTATCGCTTCTGGGTGGCAGGGGATGATGAGAGTCGGCTGATTCTCGGCACCAGTCGCGATCCACTGACGGGTGTGGTGATTGCGAGCGTTCCAACGTGGAGTTCATCTCGGCAATGGGATAAGTTTCCTGAACAGCAGTCCGTACTGATTAACCTTGTGGCAGGTCAGTCCTACTACATTGAGGCTCTGATGAAAGAAGGCGGAGGAGGGGACAATTTAGCGGTTGCGTGGGCGCTGCCTGGGTCCTCCACGCCGGTGATCATCGCTGGGCAATACCTGTCCCCATGGCAAGATAATCGGGTGCCGACGGTGACGAATCCTGGGAGCTTGATTTCCGCAGTGGGGGGCAACGTGAGCGTGCAGATCATCGCAGCAGATGCGGATGGAGATGGGTTGGCCTACGCTGCCTCGGGGCTGCCAACTGGGCTCACCATCCATCCGGCAACGGGTATCATTACAGGTAGCCCCACATCGATTGGAACTACCACCGCAACTATCACGGTCACCGACAATCGCAGCCCGGCTGTCGGCGTCAGTTTCTCATGGACGGTGAACCCGCAGCTGAATCTGAATTCTCCGGCCGCGACGCCGCCAGCAATCGAGGGGGCCACGATAAATTATACGATCGTTAGCACGGGTGGTGTCAACGTACGCTATCAGTGGTCTTGGGGAGATGGTAGCCCAGCCAGCGTGTGGAGCTCCAATCCCTCCGTGAGTCACACCTTCGCGAATCCAGGTCGATACGAAGTGGCTGTCACGGCGACGGACGATACGGGACGCATTGTGACCCAGACCCTGCGTCAGTTGATTTACGCGCCGCTGGCTGCGCTTGCGCCTACTGCATCAAGTCCGATTGTGTATGAAGATCGAGCTAGTGGAAATGACCGGATTTGGTCAGTGAATCAAGACAATGACAGTGTGTCGGTCTTCGATGTTGTCACGCGATCACGCATCGCTGAGATTCCAGTGGGCAAGTCGCCCGAAGGGCTCGCGATCGCGCCAAATGGGCATGCCTGGGTCACCAACACGGAGTCTGCTACTCTCAGCATCATCAGCGGCAGTTCACTATCGGTTGTGCAAACAGTGACACTGGCGCGTGGGTCGAGGCCTTATGCGGTTGTCTTCGATCCAGATGGTTCGGACGCATGGGTTTCTTGCGAGGGCACAGGGAAGTTGCTGCGCTTTGCCCCAGCCACTGCCGTGCAGACTTCTAGCTTGGATGTGGGCCTTAACGCCCGTCACCTTTCCGTGACCAGTGATGGCGCGCGAGTCTTCGTCAGCCGCTTTATTACACCTCGATTGCCGGGAGAAGATACGGCCAGTGTCACCACTAATGCGGCTGTAGGCGCGGAGGTGCTAAGTGTGCTGACTGCAAATCTATCGATTGAAAAGAAGGTGGTGCTGCAGCACAGCGAGCGCCCGGATACGCAAAGCACGGGACGGGGAATCCCGAACTATCTAGGCCCGGCCATCCTATCGCCTGATGGACTTACAGCGTGGGTGCCAAGTAAGCAGGATAATATCAAGCGTGGCATCTTGCGGGACGGGCAACAATTGACACATGATCAAACGGTGCGCAGCATCACCAGTCGCATCACCCTGACGGGCGGTGTGCCTGCATCGACCGATGTGCCAGCGGATCGCGTGGATTTTGATAACGCAGGCATTCCGAGCAACGGGGCGTTTGACCGCCGCGGCGGATATCTGTTTGTCGCCTTGGAGGGTAGCCGTGAAGTGGCTGTGATTGATGTTTGGAATAAGAAAGAGATCAAGCGCTTCACGGCGGGCCGTGCGCCGCAGGGGCTTGTCGTGAGTCCAGATGGACGCACCGTTTATGTGCAAAACTTTATGGATCGCACTGTCACTGTCCATGATGTGGGCACGTTGATCGATGGTGGCGACAAAACCCCAGTGCAGGTTGCAACGCTGAATAGCGTCAGCACTGAGAGACTATCTGCAACCGTGTTGCTTGGGAAACAGCTCTTCTATGATGCGGCGGATTCGCGTCTGGCATTTCAGCAATACATCTCTTGCGCCGCCTGTCACAATGACGGAGGTCAGGATGGGCGTGTCTGGGATTTCACGGGCGTTGGTGAAGGACTGCGCAATACAATCACGCTACGTGGTCATGGCGGCACGTCGCAGGGCCCTCTTCATTGGAGTGGAAACTTCGATGAGGTGCAGGACTTTGAAAACCAGATACGCAACCTTGCACAAGGTTCGGGTTTGATCGCCATTGGTAGTCCACACGCGCCAATGGGCTTGCCGAACGCTGGGCGTAGCGCGGATCTGGATGCATTGGCTGCCTATCTGGCGTCGCTCACGACGTTGGATGAAAGTCCGGCTCGTAGTGCCGATGGGTCACTGACGACAGAGGCTGCTGCGGGAAAATTGGTGTTCCAAAATATGAACTGTGCGCAGTGCCATAGTGGCTCCCAGTTTACCAACAGCAGTTTGAATGTCTTCCAGGATGTGGGCACGATCAAGCCCACCACCGGTCAACGTCTTGGGGCTGCCTTGACAGGACTTGACACGCCGACTCTGCGTGGACTTTGGGCGACAGCTCCTTATCTCCACGACGGCAGCGCTCTCTCTGTCGCAGCGGCGATCAGTGCTCACAATACGTTGAAGCCGATGGGACAGGACCTGGACCGCTTGGTGGCATATTTGCTGTCCATCGACGGCCAGGAAGTCGCCGCACCAGTGCTCGATGCTCCGACGATCAATCTCAGCGCTCCAGCAAATGTTGCTGGCGGCTTTGATGTCGCGATTGCTGCTTCGCAGGCGATCACTGGACTCGCTGCAAGTGATTTCACGATCACGAACGGCACGGCTGGAGCGCTCTCTGGAAGTGGTGCTGTTTACACGCTGCGTGTGAATCCCCTGTCGGCGGGTGCTGTGACTGTGCGTTTGCCTGCTGGAAGTGCGCTTAACATTGCGAATGTTGGCAATGCGATCTCGAACTCGCTGAGCACATTCTTTACTCCACCTGATTTGACTCAGCCTTCTGTTGTGTTGTCAACGGCAAGCGGGACGGTTACAGGCGAGTTTCAAGTGGCTATTGCATTCAGTGAGAATGTGAGTGGCTTGGCGTTGAGTGAGATCGAAGTTGTGAACGGTGTTGCATCGGTGCTAGCGGGTTCGGGCGCTGCTTATGTGGTGACGATTTCACCTGGGAGCGCCGGCGTAGTTACCGTGCGACTCCCTGCGGCAGTGGCTGCGGATGCGGCTGGGAACCCGAACCTCGCATCGGACTCTTTGAATCTGAACTTTATTCCGCCGGATGTGCTGCGTCCGTCAGTGATCCTTAGCGCTGATGCACCGGTGGTGGAGTCTGCATTGATCACGGTTGAGGTTGCGTTCAGCGAGGTTGTCAGTGGGCTTACTGCTGCGGATTTTGTTGTGTCAAATGGTAGCGTGATCGGATTGTCGTCCGCAGGGACATTGCATGTGCTCTCTGTCCAAGCCGCTGCGGCGGGCGTGGTGACGATTGCCCTGCCTGCGGGGGTGACGCAGGATGAGGCAGGCAATGAATCGCTCGCCTCCAATGTTCTGACAGTGCGCTTTTCACCCCCTCCTGCCTTTGCTGCCTGGGTGAATTTTCAACCCATTGGCGCAGTGGTGCCTTCCGGTTATGTGGCCGATACCGGTGCCTTGTTTGGTGCTCGCTCAGGCTTGCAGTATGGGTGGGCAGTGCCGCAGGGGGATTTTGCGCGAGATCGCAATGTGATGGTGGATCAGCGCCTTGATACCCACATCGCTCCGGCGGCGTCGGCTGTCTGGGAAATGGCCGTTCCTAACGGCGAGTATACTGTCACCGTCTGTGTGGGGGACGCAGTGGATGCGTCGATCAATACAGTGAGGGTTGAGGGGCTATCTCTATTGAACGCTGAGCGTGTCGGTGCCGGTAGGAATGCATCGGTCACGCAACGGGTCATTGTTGCCGATGGGCGGTTGACGATGGACACTGGCAGCGGAGCCAGTGGGTTGACGCGATTGCATTTTATTCATGTTGTTGCTGACTCGGCGGGACCCGCAGACTTGGGGGCGCATGGGTTGGTGGGGGCGTACTTTGCCGGGACGAACTTTGAGGACCTACGATTCACTCGGCTGGATCAGGCCATCGACTTTGACTGGGGCTCCGAAGCACCTGATGCGCGCTTGTTGAGCAACGGCTTTAGTGTTCGGTGGCATGGCTGGGTGTTGCCGCGTTATACGGAGACATACTCTTTCACGACGACCAGTGATGATGGGGTGAGGCTCGTGATCAATGGCACTACTGTCGTCAATCAATGGAACAATCACAGCACCCAGCAAGACAGTGGTAGCATTGCGTTGCAGGCGGGTGTGCCTGCGGAGGTGACGATGGAATTCTATGAGAGCACTGGTAGTGCTGTGGCCAGATTGGCCTGGCAGAGCCCATCGCAAACCTTGCAAGTGATTCCAGCGGATCGGTGGACTGTCAATGCGGCGGGGAATCAGGCGCTGCCGTATCCGTCGAGCTTCTCTCAGTGGCAAGAGGTGCATGGTGGGCCCAGCGCCGCTGATCTCATGAAGTATGCGACGGGTGCCGCCGCCAATTCCGCTGTGGAGGTGGGGGAGCAATTGCGATTGGTGATTGACGACAATGGAAACGTCAACGCCGTGCTCCCTGTGCCAGGTCTGGTAGCCGATGTTCAGTATTTGTTGGAGTCTAGCGATGATCTCGCCGTCTGGCGCACGCTGGCTGTGACACCGTCAATAAGCGGGCAACCGGGCGGCGATCGCTGGTTGGAATGGCATGACATTCAGGCTGCGCCGGGGCAAAGTTCGAGTCGCGGAATCGTGAGGTTACGCACGACCCACAGCAGTGGCCTTACTGCTACGGGTGTGCCGTGTGGCTGGGAAACACGGACGATCCAGCCGGGAACCTCGTCGTTTGGATTGAGCTTCCTGCATGCACCCATCTACACCGGCAGGATTGCATCGGTAAGTGATGGGACTCTCTTGCTGGATGATGCATCGGCTCACCACCTGTCTTATGATGCCGATGCAAGATACTACGTGGAGGTCTGCGAGGGTGTGAATGAAGGGCAGCGATTCGATGTCGCCTTCGTCGGTGATGGCTTCATTGAACTGGATTACAACTCGCCATTCAACACCGCGCAGTCGTTGCCGCCGACGGGTCTTACAGGAGCAAGGATCTGCGTGCGGCCACATGCAACGTTGGGCAGAGTTTTTGACAAAGACCTTTTCACGGCCACCGCCAATCCCGCTACGGCGGATCAGGTGTTGTTTTATGCAAACGGTGCTTATTCAGCGTGCTTCCTCCTGAAGTGGGGGGGCAGTGTTTCAAAGCCAAATCAGTGGGCGTTGATGGGGGATGGGTCGCTTGGAGTCCAAGATGGGCGAGTCATCGCACCGGGGGAGGGTCTGTTACTGAAGTCGAGTGGCGCGGCGAAAACGGTAGTCACTTCGGGCTACATCCGCACCAATGCGTTTGCCGCATCGCTGCAAACTGGGAACAACCTGTTGGCACTGCCATGGCCGTTGAGCGCGAGCCCATCAAAGGCACATCTCACTCTGGCGGACGGATTCACAGGGACGGGCAATCAAGCGACGGCGGACAGGATCCATCGCTGGAGCGGTGGCGGCTTTGAATCCTTTTGGCTCGTGAATTCTGGGCCTTCCCTGCACTTTTGGGTGAGCGGGACAGGGGGTTCCCTGGCGGATCTCGATGAGTCTGAATTTTTGCCAGTGGGGGAATCGTTTTTCTTGAAGGTTCAGGCGTCGAGCAATCACCTTTGGGCCATGCCGAGGCCGTGAGAAAAGTTACGTTTTCATTTGGCGGTGGTGCTGGCTAGGCATCACTGTCTGAGGAACTATGGAACTCCGCCATCTGCGCTATTTTCAAGCCGTCGCCGAAGAGTTGAGCTTTTCGCGGGCGGCCCGGCGCTTGAGCATCGCCCAGCCAGCGCTTAGCCGGGCGGTGCAGGAGTTGGAGCAAAGCCTGGACCTGCAACTGTTCGATAGGAACCGTCGCACTGTCCGTCTGACCGCAGCCGGTTCGGTGATGCTGCAAGAGGTGTCATCCATTTTTGAGCAGTTGGAAATTTCCGTCCGGCGGGTGCGCCGTACGGCTGCGGGCGAGGAGGGCGAATTGCGACTTGGCTACATCGGCCCACCGACGCAGGCTTTCCTCGGGCGGTTGTTGGGAGCATTTCGGGCCCGTTATCCGCTGGTATCCGTGCGCCTAGAGGAGCGGACCCCGGAGCGGGTCTGGGAAATGGTCGCCAGCGGGCGATTGTCCATGGGATTGACGCGGCCTGTGCCGGGGCAGGGCGCCAAGGCTTTGAATACCCTTTTGCTGCGCAACGAACCACTCTGTGTGGCAGTGCCAGCTGGCCATGCCTGGGAGAAGAAAAAATCTGTGGACTGGAAGGCATTGGCGGGGGAGCCGATGATTGTCCTGGCGCGTCGCGAAGGCGTGGGATCTCACGATGAAATCCTGGTAGCTTGTCGAGATGCGGGGTTTGCGCCGAAGTTGGTGCACACACCTAGCCTCATCGGAACGGTATTGAGTTATGTCGAAGCTGGGGCTGGCATCGGCGTTGTCCCCGACAGCATTCGGCCGATGACTCCTGGTGCAGTGACGCTGGTGCCACTGAAGCCGTTACGCACCGTCCCACTGGTATTGGTGTGGCATCCCGAGGCGGATACTCCTGCTGCTGCAGCTTTTCGTGGATTGATTCAGGACTGGATGAAGTCTGGCGAGCTGTGGCGGGCTTTGTAAAAAGGCCTCAAAGAGCGGCGCGGCGTGCCTCGGCGATGAAACGGCGCACTTTTTCCATGTCCTTGATGCCGGGGCTTGCCTCCACACCGCTGGCGACATCAATGGCCGCTGGCTGGACCTGGTGGACAGCGGTGCCGACGTTCTCTGGCGTGAGCCCCCCCGATAGCCAGACTCTCTTGGCTGGGAAGCGCTCTTTGGCTTGGCGTGCCAGATCCCAGGGGAAGACTTTCCCTTCGCCGCCATACAGACCGGGGTTGTAGGCATCAAGCAGGATGTCAGCGCAGGGATAGGTGCTGATCTGGTCAAGGCTGCTGGCATCACGGATCTGGAGGGCCTTGATGACCTGAAACCCACTGTCCATCCAGGTGGCGATCTCCTCTGGCGATTCATCGCCGTGAAACTGGAGCGCATGGACGAGGCCTGTGTCGGTGATTTGGCGCAGGAGTTCTGTGTCGGGGTTCACTAGGACGGCGACGATCGTGATGTCCGACTTCAGGGCTGGGAGCCACTGCGCACCGACGTCCGGCGGAAGGTAGCGCTTGGATTTGGGCCAAAAATTCACGCCGATGGCGTCGGCACCCGCATCAATGATCTCACGTGCCTGGTGGGCCTGGGTGATGCCGCAGACTTTGATGCCGAGCTTTTCTGGATTAGGAAACATCTGGCGAGAGGGAGAATTTGGGGAAGCCGCCGCCTTGCCGTGGCGGTAGGATGCCCTCGGTAAGGGCAAGGAGAGCATCCAGCTTTGGCGGCATGGGAATCTGCCCGCGGACTCTCGCATCGCGCTGGATCTGTTGAAAGCGGGCGGTCTCGTCTGCACGGATCAGGAAGATCACGGGCGGGGCGGTGTGGCTGCCGGGGTGGGCAAGGGGATAGGCCTTTGCGATGAGGCGGTCCAGCAAGTATCCGTCCATCTCTGTAAGGGGCAGAGCAAAGAGAAAGAGAGTGTAGGGGCGGCGCAAGGCGAGTTCGAAGGCGTGTTCTCCGTTCGGTGTGTCGTCCACTTCACAATCACGGAACGCGGTGAGAGCCTCCCGGATCACACGCCGGAAGGGCAGACTTTCTTCAGCCAAGAGCACGCGGGGGAGCATGGGGCTCACGAAGTCACCATTCAGGGGAAATGCGAACTGAAACTTTCAGACAATGGTGCGAATTTGGCAAAATCGGGGAAGGAAGTCGGCGGGTCGCGCTTGATTCGGATGGTATTTGACGCATTTTGACCGCCCTTTGCCAGACGCTGGCGGGTCGTGCTTTACCAACCATGCTAAAATATTTCATCCAATGAGCCTGCCAGAAATCGCTGGTCACGAATTGAAAGAGCTGATTGGCAGCGGCAATTGCGGCGCTGTTTACAAAGGTGTGACTGCTGGCGGAAAGGCCTGCGCGGTGAAGATCCTGAGCTCCATGGCGATCAATCGCAAGGAACTGGGTGCTGTAATGGCGAAACTGCTACAGATGCCGCATCACCAGGGTGTGCTGCCCATGGAGGCGGGTGATGTGGATCGCAGCCCTTACCACTGGGTTATGCCATTGGTCGGGAATGCGATCAAGGACGGTCAGGGGCGCAGCCAGTGGCGGGCGCTTACCCTGGAAGATTCCTTCATGTCCCGTGTGCCGACGGCGAAGGCATGGGAGATGATTTATGAAATGGCAGATGCTCTGGCTTGGTTGCATCGCCACTCCATTCCTCATGGAAACCTACGTGCCTCGAATGTCTTGATTGAGTCGGATGGCTCCGTCCGCTTGTCGGATATGGCGCAGGGCTGGGTGGGCGGTACTTACAATCTCGTCCCGACAGATCATGCCGTCTACTTATGCCCTGACCAGATGGAAAACCCCGGTGCAGTCTTTACGGGCAGTGGCTTCAGCTGGGATGTGTATGCATTTGGTGTCCTGGCCTTCCGATTGTTGACTGGACATCTGCCACGCGCGGAGGCAGCTTGGAATGAGCAGGTCAAACTGGTGCAAACCCGCGCTGCCGCAGGATTGCCCGTGCAGATCGATAGCGCTGCACTCATCGATGCAGTGCGGGACCAACCGAAGGAACAATGGTCCACGACCGCCAGCAACAAGTGGGAGCAGCGCCGCATGGATGTCATCTCCAAGGCACTGGACCTGAATGAAAACAATCGCTGGCGGGATATGCGCGAGGTGATGCGCGAG
Source organism: uncultured Verrucomicrobiaceae bacterium (assembly GCA_964496625.1). Classification (GTDB taxonomy): domain Bacteria; phylum Verrucomicrobiota; class Verrucomicrobiia; order Verrucomicrobiales; family Verrucomicrobiaceae; genus JACKQF01. The sequence goes on from CAZCAL010000015.1 coordinate 14,229, forward strand.
TTCGAGGTGATGGACGCGGAGTGCCTGCTGGAGGCCTCTCAGCAGCAAACCGTCGATGAGCGTAACAAACAGAAAGCCAAGGTGCGCAACCTTACCCTGATCGCCACTGGGCTGCTGGTCACCCTTTCTATAGCGACCATGTTCGCTATTTTCACGCTTTGGCGCGCGATTGGCGCAGAGCGCACGATCGCGGAGAATAAAATCGCGTATGATGAGGTCGTTGCTACCCGCGAAGAAAAAATCGCCGCCGTCGCCAAGGATCGAGATGCAAAAATCGCGGCTCTGTCTGAGGAGCGCGACATGGCCCAGCGCCAAAAACTGACGGCAGATACCAATTTGCAGCACTCCCAGGTGGCGGTGGATCAATTCCTCACCCAATTGCTCCAGACGCCGACCGGCAACGAGCTGGAGGTGGAGTTTTCCCGCCATCAGCTAGATGAGGCACTGAAGTTCTCGCTACAAAATCTCGAAGGTCTGGAAAAGGCACCTGATCTGCTCGTCGAACGTGCCCGCACCTACGGCAACATTGGCCAGATCCAGCTTCGTCTTCACGAGGACGTGAAGGCCCTTGAGTATCTGGAGAAAGCACGCGATGCTTGTGAACAGCTCATCGCCAAGACGGGGCAGGGGGAGGCCGCCGCTTTGCATCACCAGTGGCAGGGAAGATACAGTTTGTTGCTCTCCGACATTGTTGGGAGGGCCGGGGAAATGAACGAATCGAAGATCCTGCTAAAGGCTGCAACGGTACATTTGCAGGAAGGGCTCGCGGCAGATCCACAGAATCGGCTCGCCCGGTTGGAGTGCGCCCGGGCCTGGATGGAGTACGGGTCACGCTGCCTGGATAGTGGGGAGCTTCCAGAGGCGGAAGCAGCGCTGCTGAAGGTGCCAGAAGTCATGGACGAAAAGGTTATCGGTGCGCCGCTGTCACTGGATGAGCGATTTCTTTTAGCTCGGGCAAAATTTAATCGAGGCAGGGCCGCGCGAGATCAAAATAAGACGGAAGAAGCTCTCACGACGCTTATTGATGCCGTGCAGGAGATGGGGGAGGTGGTCACTGGTTCATCGCCGCGCAATCAAGATCAGGCGCTGCTCTTGGCGCAGGCATATACCGACCTTGCGGAACTGGTTGGACGTCATTTCAATGCGAACGATGCGATTGAAGCCCATAATCAGGCGTTGCCGATTTTGCTGGAACTCAACCGCCTCCACCCAGAATGGCCAGAGGTGAAGTACTGCCTTGCCCGGAACTATGGGGCGCTTTCGTCATTGATTCGCGACAATGGTAATTCGTCTGAGGCAATGAAAAAGAAGCAGGACGCGATCGAATTGATGAACGAGATCTTGGCAGACGACAAAGACAACGCACGCTATGCCTTTCAGTTGGCTGTCCTGCGGGGCGAGTATGCTGAGATGCTGCTGGATCTTCGTAAAAGCCGCGATGCCGCACCTATCGTGAAGCAATCTGTTGACGCCATTCAGGGGGTGCTCGCCAAACTGGGGGAAGGCGGTCCGATGACCCCACAGAAGCAGCGCTGGCAGATCGAGTTGGCCCATTTTCTCGGCGTGCAAGGTCATGCTTCCCAAGAAAACGGGCAGAAAGATACGGCGCGCACGAGTTTCCAAACCGCCGCAAAGGTATGGGACTCCCTGGCCGCCGCAGGCGTGAAGGACGAGGCGGTCGGACAAGGACAAGCCTGGGTGCAGAGCCGACTCGATAAGCTCAAATGACTCTGGCAGAGAAGCAAGCAAGTCTCATTGAGGATCTAAACATCATTGTCGATCCTCAGGAGAGGCTCTCTGTCGTGGTGTCAAGGAGCGCGGCGCATGAGTTGAAGTGCACTGATAAAGTTGACGAAAACTTGGTGCGCGGCTGCGTCTCCCGGGTCTGGGTCACCGGACATCTGTCTGGAGATCGCATCACCTTCCGTTGCGATGCAGAGTCGCCCATGGTCAAAGGGCTTGCCGCCCTGTTGTGCGATCTTTACAGCGATGCAACACCTGACGAGGTCATCGCCGTGGAGCCCTCAGTCTGGTCAGGCTGCGGTTTTGACCGCATGCTCTCGCCAACCAGGCTCAACGGTCTGGCCGCTTTGAGGGAGAGGATTCGCTTACTGGCTGTGCAGTTCGCAGCATTGTCGTAGCCAGATTGCAGCAAGGATCAGCGGTGGAGGTCTCATCGCCAATCTCCGTAAATCTCTTGGTTGCATCGAGCTGGAATCAGTCTTGCATCGACGGCGTGAAACTGGCTCTTCAACTTCTCCTCTGCACCTCGCTCGTCTTTCCTGTTTTGGCGGACGACGGTGGGCCGGGGCCGTTTAATCCAGAGCGTCGCATCGCCTTTACTTGCTTGTCTTGGGATGAGGCCATTCCGCGACTCTACTTCCGCACCCTGCACCACTGGACGGATCATCGCACGGAGCCAGCGGCGGCGCGGCGTGGTGCTTTGGTTGTTGTGGCGGAAAAAGCAGACGCTCCCAATGCGGTGCGCTCTACGCCTCATGGATACTTGGGGCCGCAGGTGATCGAGTTCTTTGCCGTAGCTCCACCCAATGTGCCGACGAGTGACGAATTCCGCATCGCCCCCATCGCCCGTGCCACGATTCCCTTCGCGACCACGCGTTGCCTGTTTTTGTTCTTCAAGCAGACGCCACCAGTCAATGAGCCGAACCTCCGCTATCGGGTGCAGACGCTAGAGGACAGCCTCCTTGATCTGCCTCAGGGTTCTTATCTGGTGTTTAATGCCACAAACCGCAACTTGATCGGATCGTATGACGAAGTGCGCTTTGACGTGCCTGCGGGTGCCAGCCAGTTGCTGCGGCCTGAGATCGCGGATGGCAAAAACGGGGCCTGGCGCTTCTGGGATGCGGCGAATCTGAAAAAGCCCATTCATAGTGCGGTGTGGCGGCATCGCACGGATGGGCGCTACATCCTTTTCATCAATTCCGATCCCGACCATCCTGCAGCGCTGAAGGTGAAGGCAATTCCCGAATTCGGCGAACCGGCGCTGCCAGATCGCGATCCCCCTGCGTTGCCGTGATCGCACCCAGCGGTTGCGCGGACCGGGAATGCAGCTAGTTTGGCGGCCCCCAGCGCCCAACAGGCCCGGGGATTCATCGCTTATGTGGAAAGGACGCTTCGAAAAAGAGACCAGCAAGCTTGTGCAAGCCTACGGTGAGTCCGTGTCATTTGACTGGAGACTCTTCGCCCAAGACGTGCGCGGCTCCATCGCCCATGCACGTGGGCTCGAACGGATCGGTGTCCTCACGACTGCTGAGCGAGAAGCAATCCAGAACGGCCTGGAGCAAATTCGGCATGAGATCGCACGGGGTGACTTTGAGTTTAAGAGCGCCCTGGAAGACGTGCACATGAACATCGAGGCTGAACTTACGCGCCGCATCGGGCCGGCGGGAGCAAAGCTGCATACGGCGCGCAGTCGCAATGACCAGGTCGCGACGGATGTGCGGCTTTACACTCGCGACGCCGTGGATCAATTGACCACGAAAGTCCGCGATCTCCAGCGCGCCTTGATCGAGGCAGCGGAGCGTTCTGAGGGGGCTGTCGTGCCTGGTTACACTCACCTTCAGCGCGGGCAGCCTGTCCTCTTCGCTCACCACTTGCTGGCTTATGTCGAGATGCTGGATCGCGATGCTGCGCGGCTGGCTGATGCTCGCAAACGCATCGACGTTATGCCGCTGGGCTCCGGTGCTTTGGCGGGTTCCACCATCATTTTGGACCGCGAAAAAGTAGCGGAAGACCTTGGCTTCTCCGGTGTGACTCAAAACAGCATGGATGCGGTGAGTGATCGTGATTTCGTCGCGGAAGTTCTCTTCACCATCGCACTTTGCGGGGTGCATTTGTCTCGCCTCAGCGAGGACATCATCCTCTGGTGCAGCAGCGAATTTGGCTTCGTGAGCTTGAGCGATGCTCACACCACGGGCTCCAGCCTCATGCCGCAGAAGAAGAATCCCGATGTGGCGGAGTTAACCCGCGGTAAGACCGGTCGGCTGGTTGGGAATCTGGTCAGTCTGCTGACGATTCTCAAAGGCCTGCCGATGACCTACAATCGCGATATGCAGGAAGACAAAGAACCGCTCTTTGATTCCATCGACACTCTGAATGCTGCGCTGGAAGTGTTTGCGGAGATGATTGCTGGGATGGAGGTGCGAGCGGATCGCACGGCGGCGGCCACTGCTGACCCGATGCTGCTGGCGACTGACCTTGCGGATTATCTGGTGAATCACGGCGTGCCCTTCCGACAGGCTCATGAGGTGATTGGGAAGCTGGTCGCCTTTTCCCTGACCGAAAGACGCGGTTTTGCGGAGATGACTTTGGCGGAGTATCAGCAGCACTCCACGGCCTTTGAGGCGGATGTGTTTGATTGCCTGAACGTGCAGACCGCGCTGGCTGCGCGTCGCGCCACAGGGGCTCCATCGCCACAGAATGTGGCGGCACAGATCAATCGCTGGCGAGGTCAGCTCAGCGGCGGGAACGTCTGACGCATGGTGTGGCCTGAGTTCGAGCTGTTTGAGGTCCGCGATGTGGATGGCTGGAAAAAGCTATCTGCTCAGGAGGTTTATGCTGATCCTTACATTCAGATTGAACGGGTCAAATACCGCACTCCGAATCGCCAGGAAGTGCCCGTGCCCTGGACCGTCGCCCATCGCAAGTGCGCGGTGGCAGTGGTTCCTGTGCTGGAGGACGGCCGCTTTGTACTGATCTCCCAGGAGCGACTGCCGGTGCAGCAGATTCTCTGGGAATTCCCTGCTGGCCAGATCGATGAACCACTGGGCCACCTGAGCTGCCGCAGCATCGCAAAAACCGTGGTTCGGGAATTGCGGGAAGAGACCGGTTGCGAGCTTCATCCCGAAACCGGTGTCCTCGAACCGATGGGATGGTTCTTCCCTTCGCAAGGTTTCACCGACGAGCACGTTTACCTCTTCAGAGCGCAACCCGTGTGCGTCGTCAGCCGTCCGGAGTCGGATGGAAGCGAGTACATCAGCGCCGTGCGTTATGTGAGTGCAGGAGAATTGCGAAGGATGATCGCTGACAATGAGATCACCAACGCCCTGACGCTGGCATTATTTGCGCGGATGGCGGCCAAGGGATGGATCTGACCTCCTTGCGGAAACCCCTCTCTTTTTTTATCGACCATGTGGAAAGCCATCCTTACCAAACTCTTCAAAGCCCGGGAAAAAATCGCCATCGACCTCAGTAAGGGCGATGAAGAAAAGCCGTTTCTGGAGCACCTCGAAGACTTGCGCACGATGTTGGTGCGGATCGCCATCACGCTTTTGGTGGCTACGCTGGGGACCTTTGCGTTCAATAAGCAGCTCACCGACTTGATGCTGCGCCCCTACGTTGTCGGCATGACGAGCACCGTCGCCAGCATTGCTGAGGAGATCAAAGAAGACCCAAGTCTTGCAGATCCTTCCCGTCCAGAGTTCACTTGGAAGATGCCCGGCACACGCGAGGCGGCCGAAGGTTTTATGGTGAGCGTGAATGTTTCCCTCGTTGCCGGGGTGATCATCGCCTTTCCGCTGGTGCTGCTCTTCCTCCTTCAATTTATCCTGCCCGGATTGCGGGATAATGAGAAGAAGATGCTCTGGCCGGGACTTACGATTGGGTTTGGCCTATTCTTGGGGGGCGTCGTATTCTCGTTTCTCGCCGTGCTACCCAGGGCGCTGAATTTCTTTGCCGAGTGGAATTTTTGGCATGGGTTTGAGAATATTTGGATGCTGGGGGATTACATCACCTTCTCCACCCGCTTCATTCTGCTATTTGGGATCTCCTTTGAACTGCCTGTCGTGGTCATGATCTTGGTGAAGATGGGCATCCTCGGCTTCAAGACCATGAACCGCACGCGGCCTCATGCCATCATCGGCATCACCGTCTTTTCCGCCGTCATCACGCCGACCCAGGACATCCTGACCTTGCTCCTGCTGGCGGGCCCGCTCTACGTGCTCTACGAGATCTGTATTTGGCTGTCCTACCTCATCGAGAAAAAGGACCGCGAGGCCTACCCTGAATACTACGCTGACCTCGACAAGGACACCAAGGAGCTGGAAGCCGAATCCCCAGATGAGTGGGACAAGGAAGACTACAACCCGTGGTTCTCCGACTCCAGCGACGACGAAGACGAGATCGATCTTGGCCCGAGCCGGACCAAGACCGAGGAGTCGCCAAAGCCGGACGCAACCGCAGGTGAAGCTAAGTCCGCCGACGGGCCTGCTGAATCGACTGGAGATGAGTCAAAGACAGAGTCCGACCCTGCGCTGCCCGCTCGCGAGAAGACTCTGGAAGAACTCGCCAAAGAAGACGAGGAAAACTCTCGAAACACGGACTGAGGCGTGTAACCACGCTGCGTCCACTGCGGGCGCAGCGCTCTGCGAAGCTGCGTGCAAAAGGATGCGTTGGGCACCTCTGTCGCCAGCGTTGATGGGCTCACGCTGTAAGCGGGCGTCTGTGACCCCGGTGAGAGTGCTGAAGCTGAAGAGGCAGACCCAATGAGCGGCGCATTTTAAGTGCCGTGCGAATGCGGGGACACCGACGAGCCGTTGTCGGCGGTTCATTGGCGGTTCATTCGCGGACGGCTTACAAAGCCACCCTCCTTGGGGGTGCGTGGGGACCTTGCAACTCTGCAATCGACATGCAGCGGACTCGGAGGTCCTCGCTGCGATCACTTCATCGCTGTCTTGGCTGGAGCGCTCCGCAGATAGGCGACGATGTCCGCGACATCCTGTGCGCTCATGCCGAGCTGTGGACCGCTGAGCATGAGGGAGCGGGTCAGCTTGGTGCGCTTGGCGATGCGGCTCTTGGGCACGTATTGCTGCTGGCCGCCGATAGAGCGGACAATCATGATGTCTCCTTCGGCCAAAATCATGCCGTCGATTTTGATGCCGTCTTTGGTGACGATCTCGCTGCCTTCATAACCGTGGGCGATGTCTTTGCTGGGATCAAGGATGGCCTCGGCGATGACGCTGGACGGCTGGCTGAGTCCCCATCCTTCGAGGCTGGGGCCAAATTCGACACCCTGCCCGTTGATTTGGTGGCACATCACGCAGCGGGTAACCAGTTGCGCGCCGTTCTTGGCATTGCCGGTCAGCTTGAGCACGTCTTCAGGGTGGATCTGTTGGTCGGCAGGTGGTGGCAGTTCGATGGAGATCAGTTTCGCTGAATCAGGGTCGAAGATACCAGCGGCCTTGAGCTTGGCGGCAATCTCGAAACCTTCCCAGTCGTCCGTGCTGCGCTTGATCAGCCACCAGAGGGCGTCGTCATGCACAGGATCGGCCTTGTCTTTGGCGACGGCCAGCATGGCGTCTGCTGCGGCTGCTTCCGGTGTGAATGCCAGGGTATCGAGGGCGAGTTTCCGCTCTTCCTTGCTGAGGCTGTCTGCCGCTGCGCGGGCGGCGACGGCGCTGATGGCTGCGGCGGGGTGCAGTCTCCAGGTCAGGCGGGCAAAGGCTGGTGTCCAGGTGAGGGGATCTTTTTGGCCGAGGGCGGAAACGAGCGCGGGCCAGAGGGCGGTCTCCTTGCCCATGGCACCTATGCCCCAGGCTTCAAGGTAGGCGCGGTCTTTGCCATCGTAGCTCTTGGCCAGGGTGATGAGGATCGGCTGGGCCTTATCGGCAGGCACATCGCGCAGGGCGACGGCGACTTCGCGGCGGACGGCTGCATCGCTGTCCTTGGCCATCTTTTCTGCCAGTGGCAGGAAATCGACGCCCGCTGCACGCAGGGCGCGGAGGGCGACGAGACGCCGCTGGGAGCTATCGGCATCCAGCATGGAGCGGACCTTGGCCTGGCCTTTTTCGCCAAGTTGGGCCAGGAGCCAGATGGCGCGGGAGGCGACGTAGGGGTTGCTGTCTTTGAGCAGCTCTCAGACCTGGGGGATGACTTCTTCCCCGCGTGCCTTGAGG
>CAZCAL010000016.1:0-22099 GCA_964496625.1 uncultured Verrucomicrobiaceae bacterium
ACATGGTCCCAGACAACCGTCAATCCCTTTCTGCTCTTTTTTCCATTTTTGTTTTCTGCCTTCTTCGGCACTTCCCTCAACTCACTGTGTCCTCACCGCTGCTATTGGTGGTAGCGATCTCAGCACGGTGCTTCTTGACGACACGCCATACGACATAACCAACGATATTGACCACTGCGATGGCCCCTAGCAGTTGGCCAATCGTTTGGCCGAGGCTGTTCTTGCCGATTGAGCTTCCACCCAACGCAAATGCGATGCTCAATGGGAGATACCCGAGCGCTGTGCCCAACAGAAAGGTGCCATGTCTCACGGAGGTGAGTCCCAGTAGGACGTTTAGCACCACGCCAGGCACCATAATTTGGCGAACCCAAAAGACACGAGCAAGCGACGGTTGCTTGAGGAGGTGCCTGAGCCATCCCAGGTTTTCTGCACGGGCTAGTGCAGCTTTTCGTCCTCCAAAACGGGCGGTAACGAAGGTGCCATAGGAGCCGAGCGTCGAGCCGATGAGTGAAATTGCAACCCCTTGCCCAAATCCAAAGATCAGGCCAGCGGCCGCACAAAGTGGAAGCCGCGGCACCCCGATCATGACGGCCACAGCGCAAACAGCACCGAACGTTAGGTGCGCCCAGATGCCAAATTCGCGAACATAGCCCTTCCACGTTTGGACGTTCTCGATCCAAGCCCGCAACGGAGTGAAGTGGGCTGCCAACATGAAGCCAGCAATGATCAAAACTAGGACTAGAATCTGCCGGTTTTCTTTCCCCAGAGATCTCGTGGCTTCCTCCTCAAGTTTCTGCTCTTCATGTTGAATTTGGGCTATTTCAGCAGCACTCCCGATCACGGATTCGTCGCTGGATTTCGGTTCAGCCGGTGGCTGGTGTGGTGGATTCGCTGACATGGGTGGTGCCACATTGATTCCGGTTTGTGGATTCAGCAAGCGACGGAGTGAGGCCCAGCGGACAGGTGAAGAAATGATCGATTGCATCTGACCATGGGGAGTGGTTCAATCGCCCCCAAAGCAGCGCATCAGGCATCCTCCCTGATCTACGGCCTCGTTGGCGGGCCGTTGGAGGCTCGTCTTCTTGACCCATCCGCGATGCCAGCACCTCCTTGCGGGATCGGAGCAGAATTTTTTCCACCCCTGACCCTCTCTTCTCATGCAGCCACGCGTCTCTGTTTTGGTTTCTGCCCTGCTGCTGCTCGCCTTCATGGTTGCACCGCCCACATCGCACGCGCTCGAGCCTACCGTCCCCAAGCTCCATGGCCGGGCCACCACGCCGCAGGTCGGCAATCAATTCGGCTTCTCGGTCGCGGTGTCGAACCTGTTCCTGCTGGTGGGGGAGATCGGTAACGACGACGTCGCCTCCGACACGGGCGCGGAGCATCTCTACGACGCCCGGTCCGGGCGTTACCTGCGCAAGCTGACCGCCGACGACGGGACTTCGGACGACTTTTTCGGCTACTCGGTGGCCCTGTGCGGGAATCTCGCTGTGGTGGAGGCAGTTCGCGCCGCGGGGGGCGATGGTCAGCAACGTCATGGTCTGGACGTCCTTCCTGCTGGATGGCGCGGTGACCCCAGCGGATAATCAGGCCGTGTTTGGTGTCATCCCAGGACCCGGGAATAACGAGATTCTTGCGAATCGCAAAGGCAATGCGCTGGCCGGAGGCAGCACTTCTTCGATTGTGGGGGAAGGTCTCGATCCGGCAACCGTTCCCGTGTTCAGAGCGACCTTGAAAGGGGTTCCAAGCAGTGAGAATGAAGCGCTTGGGCATGGTCTTCATCCGAGCAGCGTTGCGTGGAAGAAAGGAGATCTGCCGAGTGCCTTCGATCCCGCCTTTGGCGCCGGAGTGAAGCAGGTCCGTCTTCTGAAATACTGGCCGGTGGGCATCTTGAAGGTGATTTATCTGGCCAAAGTGGCCGGCCCAGGGGTGAATGCCGCAAACGACTGCGCGCTGTTTTTGTGGGAGGCCGGTGTACCGACTCTCACGCTGCTGCGCGAAGGGGATTACGCCCCAGGCTGCGATTGCCCGAAGGTGGGCGTGATCCAGCACGTCGATGTGGAGCCCACCAACGGCCGCTACGTCGTGCTGACCTCCCTCACCGGCAGCAGTGCGGCCAATCAGGCGCTCTTCACCGGTGATGCCTCCGCCGGAGACAGCAGCACCAAACAGGCGCTGCGCCTGCCCAGCCTGCAACTGCGCAAAGGCACCGGCTACCAGGCCCCCACCGGCACCACCACCAAGATCCTCAGCATGACCTTCGCCAATACCACCGATGCCGCCGGCACCGGTGCCAAGGGCGGCCCGCAGGTCATCGACAGCAGCGGACGCGTGACGATGTGCCTCCAGTTTACCGACAAGGCGAAGCACCTGGTAACAGGCGTGCCGTGAGGCGCGGATTCGTTTTTTTGGATGAGATCAGGCTAGGGGCTGAGTAGTTTCACCACGCCGCTGAGCTTCGGCGCGGTGCTCACCTTTTCCGAACCGGTGGGCACCTGCGGCAGCAGGAAGAAGCCGTAGCCCTGCGTCGTCCCGCCGATGCACACGATCTGTCCCTGGAATGCCGCCGGACGGTTCAGCGCCGTGCTGGCCCCGGGAATGACGAAGCTGCCGGCAAAGACACCAGTGGCGGCGTTGAGCGAGGTCACCCTGGTCGCGTTCACCGGCGTTTCGATCTTGGCGATGTTGGTCAGGCCGGTGGGCTTGGGATTGTCGATGCGCAGCGGTTGGTCAAACTCCGGCCCCGCCACATCCAGTCCGCCGAGGGTGAAGGCCAGCTTGGCGTTGGTGGCCGGGCTGACCTCCGCCGGCAGGTCGAGCACGCGCTGCCCGGCGGGCGGGGCGACATACGCGCCGCCATCCACGGCCACGCCCAGCGGCCCGAAGCCTGCCTTGTAGATCGTGTCCTTGCTCGTCACCGGTTGCGCCGGTTTCATCCAGTCCAGTGTGCCGGCGGCGCTGTTGTCGGTGACCGGGCTCTGCGGTGTCAGGGTGAAGCTGCCGACCAGACTGCCCTTCTTGCCGTAGAGCAGTTGGAACACCATCACCTCACCGCCCGCACCGACGAAGGTGCTGCCGATCAGCGCGCTGCCATCCGGCAGCTTGCCCGCCCGACGCACGGTGCCAGCGCTGCCCCCGGTGCAGGCGCAGCAGCCGCAGCCTTCGGGTGCTCCCGCACCGGAGCCGCCATCACGCCTCAGGGCATACGGGGTGGCGAAGGCGGTGGCGGGGCTGGTCTTGCTCCACGGGTTGCGCCAGGCCGGAATCAGCAGTTGCGTCCCATCGGGATGCGTCAGGGTGAGCTGGGCGCTGCCGGCGGGGACATTCAGATCGATGGTCACAAACAGCGGTGTGCCATCGGGCATCTTGACACCGGCGACGTGCGCCGTCAGCAGGGCGTCGCTGTTGCCGTAGCTCTGGATGAGCTGGTTTTTGAAGGGGCGGCGCGGCTGCCCGCCCAGAGTGATGCTGCCGGAGCAGGCGCCGGAGGCGGTCGTGGTCAGGTCAATGCGCCCGCCCAGATTGTCGTTCAAGCTGCTGCGCGGGATGTAGCCGGTAAAAGTGCCCAGCGCGGGCGGAGGCATGCCATTGACCGTGAGCGTGGCGGTCTTCGTATCGCTGCCGCTGAGATTCGTCGCCTTGATGGTCAGCGCATAGCCGCCGGTCTTCGTCGCTGTCGGGCGGCCGGAGATGAGGCCGGTGCTTGCATCGCACTTCAGGCCCGGCGGCAATCCGGTGACGCTGAAGCTCGTGGCCTTGCGGTTCGTGGTCGGTGCAGCCTCCGGGATTTGATAGAAGTATTGCTGCGTGATCACGGCATTCGGCGGCGCGAGAGTGCCGAGCACAGGCGCGCCATTGATCACGTTGAGCTGCGTGTTGAAGCCGTTGTTCAACGTGCCTGCCAGTCCGCTGACCTCGCAGGTGTAAAGCCCCTCGTCCGTGGTGGCGACGGTGTTGATGGAAAAGCTCTTCGCCGTGGATGGCAGCGTCGTGGAATCGCGTTTCCAGACAAAGGTCAGCCCATTGCCTGCGGCGAACACAGTGGGGACAAACTTCTTGCCCGGTGCGAGGTTCACGGTCTTGGGCCTCGTATCCACCACGCCGATTTCCGCCGCGCCGCTGGCCACGCTGGTGAAGCCGCTGCTCACCACGCAACTGTAGGCTGCCGCGCTGGTGAGCTGCGCGTTGGTGATGGCTAGGCTGCTCTTCGTCGCACCCGCGATGGCCTTGCCGGCTTTATACCACTGATACTTCAGCACCGGCTGCGGTGGCGGTGGACCGACGGCGATGACGCTGAGCGTGGTGCTGCCGCCCACGGGTAGCATCGCGCTCGCTGGCTGGCGCAGGATTGTCACGGGCAGGTTACCGGCACTAATCGTCGCGGGCTGGCTGATGGCGCTGAAGACACCGATGGAGATGTTGTTCAGGGTCAAGGTGCCTGGTGCAACCGCCTCACTGAGCACCACATCCAAGACGCCACTGGCCCCTGCGGGTGGAGTGAGACCGGTGACAAAATTGGTCTGGCCAGCCAGATCGGTTCCATTGATGCGCCACTGCGGGTTGATGCCACCGCTCACATTTGCCACCGACACGGAGAAGAGGGCCTGGCTGCCCGGTGCCACCACCAGCGACTGTGGCTGCTGGTAGATCGTCGGCTGATGCACCACGCTGATGGGCGCGGGGCAGGTGCTGGCATTCATTGTGCAATCCACCTGCGCATTGAGCGGGCCGAGCGTCAGCGTGATCGTGTTCGCCGCGGGCGTGCTGCCGTTGAAGAGCGCGGGATCGAACATGATGACGCCGCCGGGCGTGACATCCCGCACCGCCTCGCGCAGGGACACGCCGCCGCCCAGCGTGGCGGGCGTGTCGTTCTCATCCGCCGCCGTGGTGACCACGATCACATCCGCCTCCGCCGCGCCGATGTCGGGCGAGACGATGCCATTGGCATTGCCGTCGCGGAAGGGCACGCCGCGCTGGTCGGTGGTGAGGCCGGGGACGACGTTGGCCGGAGCCACGCCTTCGATCGCCGGACTGCCGGGCTGCGGCGGCATCGTCTGCGTGGGGCCGCCGTAGTCGCCCAGCGGCGCGAGGAGCGGGTTGCCGCTGGTCAGGTTGTTGCCGTTCGGGGTGAAGGAGCCGACAATGTTACTGGGGGTGTTCCCAGCCGCGATGCAGTTGGTGAGCATCAGCGTGGCAGTGCCATTGTAAATCGCGCCGCCGCCGCTGTCGGCGGAATTCCCGGAGAGGGTGCATTGCGTCAGCGTCAGCGTGCCGGAAAGATTGAAAATCGCGCCGCCGTAGCCGGCGGAATTCCCGGAGAGGGTGCATTGCGTCAGCATCAACGTGCCGGAGGCATTGAAAATCGCGCCGCCTGTGCCGGCGGAATTTCCGGAGAGGGTGCATTGCGCCAGCGTCAGCGTGGCAGAGTCATTGTAAATCGCGCCGCCGACGTCGGGGGCGGAATTCTCGGAGAGGGTGCATTGCGTCAGCGTCAGCGTGCCTTGGTCATTGTAAATCGCGCCGCCGATGGAGTTGAAACCGCTGCCACCGCCGTTGGCAAGCGTCAGCCCGATCAGGCTCAGGCTGCTGCCCGGAGTCACGGCGAAGAGCCGGTAGCTGGTGCTCGTTCCATCGTCGATGGTCAGCCCACCTGGCAGGGCACTCGCATCCACGGTCACGCCGCCACTGTCGTTGATTTGAATACCGGAGGTTTGGTCGCCAGGATCCGCGCTGAGAGAAATCGTCTGCCCGCTGAGCGACGGATCGAAGGTGATCGTGTCCGCGCCGGGGATGATCGCCGCAGCGGCAAGGGCGCTGCGCAGCGTTCCACTGCCGGTGTCAGCATTGCTCGTGACCACGATGGGCGACGGCAGATACTCCACCGCGCCGATGTCCGGAGCGGCGTTTCCGTCCCCATTGCCATCGAAGGAAAGCCGCACGCCGCGCTGGTCGGTGGTGAGGCCGGGGACGACATTGGCCGGAGTCACGGCATCGATGGCCGGGCTGCTACTGAGCGGCGGCATCGTGGGCACCGGGCCGCCGTGGTCGCCGAGGGTGGCGAGGTTGGGGTCTGGGGTGTCGGTGACAAGATTATTGCCGGTCTGGGTGATCGTGCCGCTGAGGTTTTCCGTGCCCGCAGTGGAGGCCGTGTTGAGCGCGACGATGCAGTTCTGAATGGTGAAGGTTCCCGGGCCGGCAGCCCGGCGCACGCCGCCGCCCGCGCCACCCAATGCGTCGTTGCCGGTTATGGTGCAGTGCACCAGGGCCGTAGTGACGGCACCACCTTGAGCGTTGACCCCGCCGCCACCGCCGCCGTTGGCGGTGTTTGCCGTGAACGTGCAGCTGGTGGCCGTCAGACTGTTGGCATTGTTGACGCCGCCGCCGACAAAAGGAGTCGCGTTGTCGGCAAACGTGCAATTCGTCAACGTCGCAGTCCCAAGGTTGTGCAGCGCACCGCCGTTGTTAATTGCGTTGTTGCCGTGGCAATAGCAGTCCAGCATGGTCAGCGTGCCGGCATTGCGGATCGCACCACCGGTGCCGCTGTCACTGGCACCCGCGCCTTTGCCGCCCACGAGGACCAGATTCTTCAGAGTCAGCGTGCTCCCGCTATCGACGGAGAGGAGGCGATTTGTCTGCCCTGTGGCGATGTTCAGCGTCACGGGAGAACTCAGGGCCGAAGCGTCGAGGGTGACATCGGAGTTGCCCGTGACGAGCAATTCGTTGCCACTCGCCACGGTGATGGTTGCACCGGAGAGGGTGGGGTCGAAGTCAATGATATCGGGCCCCGGATTGGTCTCCGCATCATTGATCGCTTTGCGGAGCGATCCGTTGCCCGAGTTGCTGGTGCTGGTAACTGTGTAAGTGGCCGCATGCAGCGCGCTTGCGAGGAGCACGCTGAAGGCAAGAATGGCCGGCCGTAGGATGTGGGATGCGGTGTTCATGGCGTGGTGGATGACGGGTTCTCAAGGGATCATGCCCCGGCCGGGCATTGATTCGGCAAAAATGACGAAAAATATTTTGCCCGGGCAGTCCAACTTCCCCGGACCTTGGACTGCGGCAGCCCTGCTGCCGCTTTCCCGAGCCAGCCCTGCTGGCGTGCAGTCCTTGTGGGGACTTCTTCGGGGTGAGGCTTCGCTGGCACGGGAGCGTCTGGACGAGGCGGTGCCGCTGGGATGTTCGTCGGCAGCAGGGCTGCCTTTGATAAAGCGGCAGCAGGGCTGCCGCAGTCCAAGGAGGCTGCGCCTCTCCACCGCGAAGCCTCACGGGTCCTGCTTTGCGCCCAGCCCCTTCGGCGCGGCCTTGGCATCGGGGCCGATGAAATTCGTCCCGGTCTGCTCCACTTGGCCCGAGAGGTTCTCCGCTCCGGCGATGGGTGAAGTGTTCCCGGCGATGAGGCACTGGCTGATCTCCACAGTGCCGGCCTGCACGCGGATGCCGCCGCCGGCACCGCGCTCGCCGTCATTCTTGCGCTCGCGCAGGCGCGCTGCGGTGCAGGCATTGCCCGTGATGGTGCAGCGGGTAAGCACGATGCGCCCCTCCGTGGCCGCCCGGGCGAGACAAATGGCACCGCCGCCCGCGCCGTGGCATTCATTGCCGGTGAACACGCTGTCCGAAATCGTGGCCTGGGAGCGGGTGCCGGTGACATTCACCGCGCCGCCCACGGAGTTGCTCACGTTCCCCTCGAACACGCAGCGCTCGATGGTGAGATCGCCGGACGAATGGATCGCACCGCCATTGCCACCGCCGCCATTGCGCAGGAAGCGGCAGTGCCGCAGCGCGAGCGTGCCATTGTTCTCAATCGCACCGCCATCGCCGACATGCGATCCCGGCGTGCTCAGTTCCTCCGCAGAAAAGGTGACGTTCACGATCTCCACGCTGACGCTGCTGCCGATGGAGAGCTTCCGATACCCGCCCGCAGGCGAGTGCAGGGTAAAGCCCTGCGGCAACGCGGAGGCATCGAGCATGAGGTTCTTCGTGATCTCGATCTCGCCCTTCGCGGCATCGAGCACGAGCTTCGCGTCCTTGGCGAACGCCGACGCGGCGAACGTAATGCGGGTGCCGGGAGCGGCATCGCGGACCGCCTCGCGCAAGGACACGCCGCTGCCAGCGACGCCGGGTGGATCAAGCTCATCCGCAGCCGTGGTGACGGTGGTCTCGTCAGTGACGGTGAACAACGCAGGGCGCGATGGCGCGGCTTTGTGCAGCATGAAGTGCCAGCCCGCAAACGCGAGCGCGAGGATCACCGGCACGGCGAGCCAGATCGCGTGCGATGCGCGCTTCACTTTCGGCGACACCGGAGGGGGTGCCTCACGCAGCCAGCGCTCGAGGGCGTCGGCGAGTTCACCCGCAGTGGCGTAGCGCGCGGTGGGTTGCTTCTCCAGGCACTTCATCGCGATCGCGGCCAGCGCGCGATGCGGCGACTGCGGCGCGGGTGCGGGCTTCTCGGCCACTTGCTTGATGAGGTCGAGCAAGTCATCCGACTGGAATGGACGCCGGCCCTCGATCAGCTCGTAGAGCATGGTGCCCAGGCTGTAGATGTCCGTGGCGGGTGTGAGTTCCTTGCTGCCGCCGCGTGCCTGCTCCGGGCTCATGTAAAGCGGCGTGCCCATGACTTGCCCCGTCATGGTCAGGCTGGAATCGAAGCCGATCTTCCGCGCGAGTCCGAAGTCGGTGATGTGCGGCTCGCCATTCGAGTCGATCAAGATGTTCCCCGGCTTCAAGTCGCGGTGCAGGATGCCCTGGCTGTGCGCATGCTGCATGGCGCGCGCAACTTTGGCGATCAAGGCGACGGCCTTGCGCACGTCCTGCTGATACTCGGCCATGCGGAACTGCAGCGTGCCGCCAGTGATGAGCTTCATGCTGAAATACGGCTGTCCCTCGAAGGCACCGACTTCGTAGATGGGCAGGATGTTGGGATGATCGAGCGCCGCTGCCGCCTTCGCCTCCGCGCGCAGACGCTGCACATCGGCGTCGTTGGTCAGCTCGGGGCGATCACGCAGCATCTTCAGCGCGACCACACGATCCAACGACACCTGGCGCGCACGAAATACCACGCCATTCGATCCTCGCGCGATCTCATCCAGCAGCACGTAATCGCCAAAGTAACCGACCGTATCGCCGGGCGCGGGCAGCGGTTCTTCACCCTGCGCCGTGCCTTCCATGAACGGCCCGGGATCGGCATCGGTCGCTAGCATTTCACGCACCCGCGCCATCAGCGCCTCGTCATCGCCACAGGCCTGTTTGAGGAAACGCTCGCGCTCGTCCGCATCGGACACGTGCAGCGCGGCAAGGAAGATTTCCTTCTGACGAGTGATGCTGGAACTGGAAGTGCTCATGGTGTTGGCAGGACATGCACCGCCGGGCGATCAAATCGGCAAAGTCTTTTAACCCGTGCTGATTTCTGTCTTCAACCACGCGCGGGCAAACGACCACAACCGGTTCAGTTCGCGTTCGTTGGTGCCCGTCATCTCCGCGATTTCCGACCACTTCAATCCGGCGAAGTAGCGCAGGCTCACGATCTCCGCGACCAGCGGCTCGGCTTCTGCGAGACGTTTCAAGGCTTCATCCACCGCCAGCAGTTCCTCATCGGGACCGGGAGCCGCGATGTCCACGTCATCCGCAGACACATGCGCCTGCCCGCCGCCGCGCTTCAGGCGGTGCTTGTCGCGGATGCGATTGAGAATGATGCGCCGCATCGCCTGCGCTGCCGCGCCGAAGAAATGACGACGGTTCTCCCACTGCGGTTCCTCCGATTTGGAAACGCGCAGCCACGCCTCATGCACCAGCGCCGTGGCGGACAGCGTCTGCAAGCCATCCGACTGCATCATGCCACGCGCCAGCTTGCGCAGGTCGTCATAGACGTCGGGAAGCAGATCTGAGCTATAGTGTTGCGGTTCCACCGGGCAATAGAGTGCGGAGAAAGGCACAAAATGTCAATTTGTGATGAAGCGTGGCGTTCTCGACAGCACCGGGCGGGTGACGATGTGCCTCCAGTTCACGGACAAAGCCAAGCACCTCGTGACCGGCGTGCCGTGAGGCCTTTCGACCGAGTATCTTCCACCGCTATGTTTGCGAGACCTTATCCCCCAATTTGCGGGAAAGGAACGAACTAGCTTGTATTCGACCATTTCAAATAACAATGCGGAATAGATGTGCGAGTGGTTCATGTGGAGGCATGGCCGCGATCTCCCTCAATCTCAGGCGACACATCGTCAGCACTTGTGAACGCGGCGAGGACACCCAGTAACAGATCGCCCGGCGTTTTGGCGTCTCCGAAGGCATCGTCAAAAAGCTCCCCTACAGCGGCGCAAGAATTTCATCGTGGTCGAGCACCGCATCACCAACCGTCAGCAGCGGTAGCGCAAGCAAGGCGCCTAAGGGCCCTGGACACTGGTCTTCGTGGATGAAAGCAGGGCAAAACCAAAATGGGCCGACTTCGCAGCAGAGCTGCCTCGAGGCTAACGGTCGCGCGAGGCAGCCCCTTGTGGACGTTGGCAGAACACAAAGGTGATCTTTTCCATCCCGCCGGATGCCACATCGGCCTTGATGCTTCTGTCCGGAGCGCCTGACACAACGGCGTTTGAAACCGATGTTGGCGAAGTTCTCTGCCTGACGCTGCGGCGAGATGACATCGTAATGATGGACAACCTCGCCGTGCAAAAAATCTCCGCTCTGCGAGGGTGTCTGGGATTGGCGGGCGAGGTGACGCCTCATCGGCTTTCCAAAGTGTCTTTATCGACGATGAAATGGTGAATGCTTTCGGCTGTGATTTCTGCTGAGAGGTGTATCCTCCCTGTCCATGCCTGCTCTTCCTTTGCCTGAATTGTTGTCTCCCGCCGGAAACTGGGACTGCGCCCGTGCAGCCGTCGCCAACGGGGCGGACGCTATCTATTTTGGGATGCCGCGCTTCAATGCGCGATTGAGGGCGGATAATTTTACGGCGGAAGAACTGCCGGATCTGATGTCCTTTCTGCATGGGCATGGCGTAAAAGGATACGTCGCCTTCAACACGCTGATTTTCACCACCGAATTGGCCGACGCCGTCGAGCAACTGCGCTACCTGGAAGACTGTGGTGTCGATGCGGTGATTGTTCAAGACTTGGGGTTGGCTCGGCTGGTAAAAAAACTAGCTCCTGGGCTGCGGCTGCATGCGTCCACGCAGATGACGATTACTTCCCCCGAGGGGCTTGACTTTGCCAAACGGCTAGACATTGACCAGGCGGTGCTGTCCCGCGAACTCAGCCTGCGGGAGTTGGAGCGTTTTCAGGCGGCGGAGCCCGGATCATTGCCACTGGAGGTCTTTGTCCATGGGGCGCTGTGCGTGGCCTACAGTGGACAGTGCCTGACCAGTGAATCCCTGGGGCGACGCAGCGCAAATCGCGGTGAGTGCGCGCAAGCCTGCCGCATGCCTTATGAACTCGTTGTCGATGGGGAACTACGCGATCTTGGGGAGAAGCGTTATCTCCTGAGCCCGCAAGATTTGGCGGCAGTGAATGAGATCCCTCGATTGATTGAGCTGGGAATCCGCAGTTTCAAAATTGAGGGTCGCCTCAAAACGCCGGAATACGTCGCTGGTGTGACGCGTGTCTATCGCAAAGCTATCGATGCAGCACTCGATGGTCAGGACGTGAAGGCGGTGATCGATGCAGGAGACCGTTACGACTTGGAGATGACCTTTTCCCGCGGCCTCTACCCTGGCTGGATGCATGGGGTGAATCATCAGGAACTGGTCGGTGCTCGCTACGGGAAAAAGCGTGGCCCATTAGCTGGCGTTGTCCGCCAGATCGGACGTGATGCCGTGGAGCTGGTAGAGATGCTGCTCCCCCTGAAGCCTGGGGACGGCGTGGTCTTTGAAAATGGAGCTGACACCAATGATGAGCAGGGCGGGCGCATTTATGTGGTCGATGGTCGTTGGCTGGAGTTCCAGCATGACAGGCTGGACATGAGCCTCATCCAACCCGGAACGCGACTTTTCCTCACCGACGATCCGGCATTGAACAAACGTTTGAGGCATACCTTCGAAGGCGACATTCCTCAGCGCAAAACTCGTCGGCTTGATTTGGTGGTAACGGGGAAGGCCGGGCAGCCTCTTTCCATCGCGTGTGGAGGGCTAGAAGTGCACTCAGGAATGCCCTTGCAAACGGCGCAAAAGCGTCCGCTCACTTCAGAAGGATTGCGTGATCAGCTGGGCCGGCTGGGCGGGACTTCGTTTGAGTTGGCTGGGCTGGAGGTGAAGTTGGAAGGCGAAGTCATCCTGCCAGTGAGCGAGTTGAATCGCATGCGCAGGGCTTTGATCGAGCAACTGGAATCCGCGGCACCCGATCGGGTGAAACCAGCACGTCCTACAACGACTCTCGATGAAATGCTCTCGCCCATCGCTGCAGCACGTAGTGCTGTATCGGAGGGGTCTTCAGAGATCTATGCTCTGTGCCGGAGCACCACCCAAATTGACGCTGCGCTCGCGGCAGGCATCGGTCGATTGTATGTCGATTTTGAAGACATTCGCCCCTATGCGGATGCGGTGAAGCGTGTGCGAGACGCACGCAATGGCAGCGAGATCTTTTTGGCGACACCTCGCATTCAAAAATCAGGCGAAGCGGGTTTCTTCAAGTTAATCGAGCGAGCCGCACCTGACGGTGTGCTAATTCGCAATCTCGGCGCAATGTCGTTTTTCAAAGGGACGGGGCTGCGAATGACTGGAGACTTTTCACTGAATGTGGCGAACCCGTTGACGGCGGAATTGCTGATCAACGCCGGTCTGGAGCGCCTTACGATCTCGTATGATCTGACATTGGACCAAGTGTTAGATCTGCTGCGGGTGGCACCTGCAGCGTGGTTTGAGCTGACGATCCACCAGCACATGCCGATGTTTCACATGGAGCACTGCGTCTTTGCAGCCTTTATGTCGAATGGCACCGATTTCACAAACTGCGGTCGCCCCTGTGAGAGGCATCGCGTGCATCTGCGGGACCGCATCGGCATGGAACACCCCCTAAAGGCGGATGTGGGATGCCGGAATACGCTCTTCAACGCGGTGGCGCAAACCGGCGCGCAGTTCTTCGATGAGCTGACGGCTGTGGGACTGCGCCGCTTCCGTGTGGAGCTCCTAGAACAAGATGCAACGGAGTCCCATCGGCTACTGAGCCTGTATCAGGATCTCGCGACTGGACGCCAGGCTGGAAGCAAGCTGTGGTGGGATTTGAAAGCCCAATCACAGCTCGGCGTCACACGCGGCACCATGGCGGAACTTCAGCGCTTTTGATCGACTGCTGCCGTCGTAGCATCGGCGGCTTTGACGGAGATGCGGATGGGTGTCGAAACGTAGATGTCAACGGTGTCTTTTGGTTCCGCTTCAGCGCTCACAGCCTTCATGCGCTTCACGGCAGCTGCCATAGCAGTCTCGGCTTCCTTTTGCTTTTCAGCAGCCTTCTTGGCTGCTGCAGCGTCGGTGGCTGCGATCTTTTTGGCTTCAGCGGCTGCCGTCGCCGCAAGTTGTTCTGCCTTCTTTTGTTCCGCCTCCGCAAGTGGCAGCGCAGCAGGATTATAGCGGTACTTGCAGATGCCGATTCCGTTGAATGCGATGGTGTAATCGCCGGGCGGAGTCTTCAGTGCAGCGAGATCGATCTCCACTTCCTGCGTGGCTGCTTTGATGGGGAGATCGAATTCTTTGAGTGTGGTAAACCCTTCGCCATAGGTCTTGAACTTGATGGACGTGCCGGCGAACTCCTCCCGCCATGTTGCCTTCAGTGGGATCTTCAACGTAGTGCCCGCCTTCGCCTCCCATACCTTGTCCTCTGCTGGCGCAAGCGTGAGCGGAGCCAGCTCGGAGTTTGTGACGGAGACTGGGACATCCGCCATCAGGCGTGGGCTGGGGATCATGTCCTTGGCGTTGCGGGACGGCCATTCCAGCGATGCAACTGGGCAGGGGCGTTGCACTTCGATGCCGTTGATCGTGGCGCGACCGGACAACCTCGCCAACGAGAAAGCGGGTTTCGCATCGCTATCAGCGCTGATGATCATGTGCCCGACGGTTTTTCCTTTGGCAATTTTCAAGCCCGCTGCATGGACCCCGGCAGGCAGTCCATCCATGCTAAGTTCGATCTCGCCATCAAACCCATCCCGACGCACGACTGCGACTTCAAAAGCCATCGTCCATCCCGCACGCAGAGCGATCGGCTTCGACAGGGCGTTACGGTCACCATTGCGCAAGGTCATGTGGACGGCCCAGGAGGCCAAGGAAAAATCGGGTGTCGCCTGACGCACGATGAGCCGGTAGATATTGGCAGGATCGCTGCGGGTGCCACCGAAGAGATCGCGAACCTGGAGGCGGTAGGTCCCATCCTCTTTGACATCAAATTTGCCATTCACATCGGGTGATCCGGCGTCGTAAGGTGGGCCGTCATAGGAGTAGCCATTGCTAGAGACCTTCATCGGCGGCGCGATGTCGTAGAGTTCCGCGACGTCGGTGAGCGTTTCTTTATCGCCGTCCTTCTTTACCTGCTGGACGAGGACGAAAGGGTCAGTGTTTAGTCCCAGCCGCTCTGAGGCCACCTCGACCCACCAAGTCTCGCCTTTTTTGGCTGCAAACTCAAAAGTGTCCACGTCCGCAGCGGGGAAGAATGCCCCGGCAAGGTCGCAGGGGAGACTGATCTTCTGTGCCTCCGCGGGTTTGTTGTTTGGCTCTGTCTCAGCAGCTTTCGCGGATGGAGCAAGACCCTGCGGGGGCCAGGACATCGAGCTTACAGTCGAGGTCAGCACCTGTCTAGGCGGCAAGGCATCGCCAGCTACCTCTTGGATCGCTAGTCGATAGAAGTGGGTCGAGCCCCCTTGAAAGGTGAGGTCGTTCATTTTGATCAAATAGGTGCCATCCGCCGGGGCGGTGAAGTCGAGCGGGCCTCCCGTGCGATTTACTTTCAAGTCCTGCCCGTGAGCATCTGCTAAAATGAGGACCGGTGTCAGGCGTGAGTCGATGCCCACCGCAGTGCACTCAAGAGAGATCCGTTTCCCTTTGGCGGCTTGGAAAGAGTAGAAATCCACAGCACGCTTTGGCATTACGGCGTTGCAGATGGAGTTCATCGGCAGGGCCATTGCTGTTTCAGGCGTATTGTGAGGGCTGGTGGAGGTGACTTCTGCGAGACGACCCACAGAAAAGGCACGAGCCGAGGAGACGCCCAGTCGGGACATCACCCGCGCGTCGTAGATGCCGACCGGGGTATCTGCTGCAATCGTGACCAAGAATTTATTGTCCGCTCCCGCCACCGGTTTTGCGGTGATTTTGGGATTGGAGAAGGTCAGAGCGCTAACGTCCTCAATGTTTTCCCCTGTAATCGTGACTTCGACGGACGTCCCGACTTGTCCTCCCATCGGCATTGTAGTGAGGAGGCGAGGCAATGGAAGCGTGACCTGCTGTGCAAGGGCGCAAGTTACGGAGAGGGCGAGAACCAGAAGTAGGCGTTGAATCATGACCGAAAACCTACGCAGCCAGCAGCGGCTTCTGTTCAAAACTGTGAAGGTCAATGATTATACAAGAACTCCTTGGTATTGAGGATTGCCCAGAGCAGGTCTTCGTAGCCAGTGCGTTTGGAGCGTTGGGAGTCGAGCGGTTTGCCTTGTGCGTCGGTCCGCGGCTTGGCGACGTAGGTCTCGCTGATGCGAACTTCTTCAGCCGTCGGTTCGCGTGAGAAAGCGGCGAGATAGATCTCGCGGATGCGCTTGGGTTCAGGCACCGAGGCCTTGCTGAGCAAGTCCGCCCGACCGTTGTTGGCGGTAAGCTTTGCCTTCACGTCGGCGGCATTCATGAGGTGCAGACTTTGGGCTAGGCTGGCAGACTGCACCCGTTCGCACTCGCACACGCTGGCGCCTTCTGGACGTCCAAACACTTTCAGAAACGGTGAAGCGCGGTTGTAGCTATTGTCTGGCAGTGCAATGGCCCGGGTGCCCGGCGGGAGGTCCGCAAAGTCGGACTTCGACTCCGTGACCATATCGATGCTGTCGAGCAGTACTTCTGCAGTCATGCGCTTCGGATAAAAGTGGGAGTAAGCCTGCACATCCACGGCGTTGTATTCGTTGGGCATCGCACTGAGTTGATACGCATAGCTGCGGACGATGGTGCGCACGAGGTCTTTGAGGTCGTAACCGCTATCTGTGAAGTGTTTGGCCAGCGCATCGAAGAGTTCAGGATTGGTGGGGGGATTCGTATCCCGAAGATCGTCCTCTGGCTCGACAAGTCCGCGTTTAAAAAAGTGCTTCCAGTAGCGATTGACCAGCGATTTGGCGAAGAATGGATTGTCCTTTTTGCTCATCCAATCAACGAGGGCGAGGCGTGGGTCGTCGTCCGGTGCAATGTCCATTTCTGGCTCGCCAAGCCCGGCAGGTTTAAGCATGACGCGGGTTTTGCGGTGCTCCGTCTGCGCGATGCCGCGTTTGTGGAAGATCACATCTTCATCGGCCACGGCGGTCGGTTTGCGGCCAATCTGACTGAAGAATGCGGCAAGGTGATAGTACTCGGCCTGGGTCCAGCGCTCAAACGGATGATGGTGGCACTGGGCGCACTGCATCCGCACCCCAAGGAAGAGCTGTGCAACATCTTCGAGTTGAGTCGTTGGCTCTTTCACGCGCTTATACCACGCCACAGGGGGATTCGAAACGATGGTTCCGGTCGAGGCGAGAATCTGGCGGACGATCTGGTCGTAGGGCGTATTGGCCAGCAGGCTGTCCCGCATCCAGGCATGGAAGGCGAAGTTTGCGGTGATGTCTGCAGCGTCGTCGCGCTTGTTCTTCAAAAGTGCGGTCCATTTGTTGGCAAAATAATCGGCGTAATCGGGGCTGTTCAGCAAGGAGTCGATCACGTGGTCTCTCTTGTTCGGGTCCTTGTTTGCGATGAAATCCGTCGTTTCTTGGAGGGAGGGGAGACGCCCGCCAATGTCTAAACAGATTCGGCGGAGGAATGCGGAGTCATCACAAATGGGGGAGGGAGGCACGCCGATCTGCTTCAAATTGGCAAAGATGTGCTCATCGATGAAGTTCTTTGCCGGGAGCATGATATCCACCGGCGCGCCCAGTGGTATGGAAACGCTACAAACTGAGACCCGTCCTCCATAGCGCACCATGACGGCGACATTCCCTGGGATGTCCAAGGCGTTGACGAGTCCGGTCTCGGACGCAGCGGCCATGCTTTTGTCATTCGCTTCAAAAAGAGCTAAAGCGGTCACATCCCGTGTACTCTGATCGGAAAAATGGGCGGTGACTTTGAGCTGTTGCGATGTGTTCACCTTCATCGTGATCCGGGCTGGGGCGACCTCGATGCTGGCGAGGGTGGGGTCACCCTCGTTGGTGTAAGGCATACCCTCCGCGATCCAGCGGACGATGGTCCGATAACCGTCGGATTTTGGGTCAAGTTTCACGCCGCCGCCATGGGGTGTGATATTCGCGGCCTTGGTGAGCAGCAGGCTCTCCTCGGGTGCGGGGGGGAAGACCCTGCGGCCCTTGCCTTGTTTCACAATGGCTTCGTAGTCTTCTTCGGCCTCAAAACCCAGCACCGATAGCCGGAACCCACGCTGTCCCGTGATGGCCTTGGCATGGCAGGCACCAGCGTTGCAACTCGACTTTGTGAGGATGGGCTGGATGTCGTTGATAAAGTTCAACGGACGCGCCGGGTCCGCAGCAAGGCTTGCTCCGGCGACCATTGCGATGATCCAGATTAGGAATGGGGTGATTTTCTGCATCTGCTCAAACCTACGTTCGGGTTGGGCGAGTTTTCTCAGGCGTATCGAGTCTCAGATATTTCGCTGTGAGACTGGCGTATCCTCTGCCATGAAATTTTCCGCTCTACTGTTCTACGTTTTTATCGCCGCCCTGTGTGTTGGCCGGGCTGACGAAGCGCCTGTCTTTCGCGATCTCTTCAATGGCAAGGACCTCACGGGTTGGGTGGATGTGAATACAAGCCCCGAGACCTGGAGCGTGCGGGACGGCATGCTGATCTGCACGGGCAAGCCCACTGGGGTCATGCGGTCTGAGAAACAATATGAAAACTTCGTCCTGCACATCGAGTGGATGCACATGGAGGCCGGCGGAAACTCCGGTGTCTTCGTTTGGAGCGAGGGCACGCCGGCACCAGGAAAAGATCTCCCCAAGGGGATGGAAGTGCAGATGCTGGAGCTGGAATATCCAAACCTGCACCCAGGGAAGGACGGCAAGCCGAATCATCCTGGTTTCGTCTCTGGCGAACTTTTCGGGGCGAACGGTGTGGAGGCGGTGCCAGATAATCCGCGCGGCAATCGCAGCATGTCCTGGGAGATGCGCTGCAAAGGTAAGGGCGAATGGAACACTTACGACGTCGTGTGCGTGGATGGAACGATCAAGCACTCGATCAATGGCAAATTTGTCAACGGCATCAGCAAATCATCCGTCAAGAAAGGCTATCTGTGTTTGGAATCCGAAGGTGCAGAAATCCACTTTCGCAACATCCGCATCTTGGAGTTGCCTGCAGGGATGACTACTCCAGAGCAGACAGCGCCCGTGGTAAATAAGTAGCTTTTGCCGTAAAAGGGGAAGAACGATGAACAGCGAGAAGTCCCCCCCACTGGCCCGAATCAGAGGCAAAATTCAGCAGATCAAAGCAGCCCATCAGGCGCGCCACACGCCCACGGGTTACGAAATCGCGATTGCTGACAGAATCGACCAACTGAATCCTGTGCTCTGGGATGCGGCAGCAGTCGCCGGTGGGTTTCACCTTCGGCGTAGCTATCTGCGGGTGCTGGAAGAACATGGGCCGGAGAATCTTTGTCCAGTCTACGCCCTCATCACTGAAGACGGCAAACCCATCGCTGCAGTCGCTGCACAATGGCTTGAGTTCGATGGGAAGCGGGTAGCAAAGCTAAGTGCTGAAGAGTCCAGTGCCGGTGGAAAGCGTGTCATCGTGAAAGAAAAACTGCTGAAACCGGTGGGAAGGAAAATGCGGCAGCACCTCCGGCAACGGGTGCTCGTGTGTGGGAACGTCCTGTCCTGGGGACACCATGGAGTCTCCTTCGCAGCAGGTGTAAGTGATGCTTGGCCTGCGGTCGGGGAGGCTCTCTATCGGATGCGTCGAGCAGCCAAGCTGGATGGCCAAACTGACTTTGTTGTCATCAAGGACCAGACTCCGGCGCAGGCGGATTGTTTTCCTCAGTTGAAGGCGTTGGGATACCGATGTCTCGATACCGAGCCCAATATGGTGCTCGCCCTGGATCCTGGGTGGATGGGAATTGACGACTATGAGGCGGCTTTGGCGGCCAAGTACCGCAAATCGGCAAAACAGATCCGTGATGGTGTGTCCAAGGCGGGCTTCGTCGTGGAGCGACTCACGGAAATCGGAAAACACGCATCGCGGATCCATGCACTCTACCAGGAGGTGCACCACAATGCACCCGTCAGGCTAGCTACCCTGCCGGAGGAGTTTTGGGCAGCGTTTTCGGGGTGTGCAGGTGGCGATCTGCGGTGTTCGATCATTCGTCGCGGTGACGAGATCGTGGGGTTTGTGAATACCGTGCGAGATGGTGATACTGCTATCGGCTACCAGATCGGATTTGATCGCATGGCCGCGACAGAGGCCTCCATCTACCTTCGCCTCCTCCAGGCAACAATTGACGACGCCATCGCCTTCGGCTGCCAGCGGCTGTCGCTAGGGCGCACGGCGTTGGAGCCAAAAGCTAGGCTTGGTGCCAAGCCAGAGACAATGCAAATCTGGCTCCGTCACCGAATTCCGGCGATCAACTGGCTGGTCAAAGGCATCGTGGGTCACGTTCCTCACGCCGATCCGCCCGAGCGGAATCCATTCAAGTAGTGGCACTTGAAAACTCTCCAGCGATAGCGCCCAAGAATCGTGTAGGCGTGTAAAACGTCTTCCTCAACAGCTCCACTCCCGATATTGTGGATGATCAGCGGACGGGCGGTGCCCGGTGCCTTTTTGCTGCTAACGATGCCAATGTGATATCGATGGTAAAAAAGCCACCAGATCACGATGTCGCCCGGCTGGAATTCAGCATCTTCTTTAGCAGTCGGAAGCGCCTTGCCATGCCGTTGAAAATAACGCATGAGGTTTGGCACGCGGCGATGGTCAATGCTGGAATCTGGCTTGGCTAAATCCCAGTAATGCGGGTAGTCGTTGAACGCGGTCTGCATGTCCTCATGGACCTCCTTTTGGAGATCAATTCCTTCGGTGCGAAGGGCGCGAATCACCACATCGGCGCACACACCGATGCGAACGGGCACGTCGCCACCTGGGTAGCTCAGCGGAACGTAGGTGCCGTCGTAAAACACAGTCTTGCCAATTTGCGCTGCTGCTGCATTGGCAAAAGCCGTGCCAACCGGACTGGCAGACGACTCCCTTAGCGCGAAGTCCGACTTTCTAAGCCACGGCTCAAAGGCCCGGCCATACAACAGCGCTGCTGCCAGGCTTGCCAACAAGAGGCAACTCCAGACAGCGAGACGCAGAACTCGGAGCGACCGTTTCACCTCGCCGATGAATTAGACCGGGGCTTTGATGTGTGCCCAGCAATGCACGTGTGGATCACCACGGAAATACCAGATCATGGACGGCCCCTCAATCTGCCAAACATCCCAAACACCGTCTTTGCCGACATCTTGGTTCTTGTAGAAAGCCATGTGTAGATCATCAAAGCCAGCTGTGGCGATGTACTTCTGAGCCTCAGACCGGTCTGCCTCTCTGAAGGGAGCCAGCAAATCAGCGATGACTTTTTGAACGAGATCTTTTTGGTCAGCGGAGAGATCCTCCACGCGAATCCCATCAAGCCCACTCTTCTTGCCGGTTAGTTCCACCGTATTATTGCCGTCTTCTCCTCGACCGGTGCCAAGCAGTGCCCTTTCTCGTTGTTTACCGTCGAGCGCCTGAAACACCTCGTTCGCTCGCTTTGCCTGATACCAGTACGCATTGCCTGGATGGTCCGGCTTTTCATTGAACCCCTGCGCTGCGTGCCCATAAAAGATTGGACCTCCAAATGCGGTGCCAGCTTCGCTATCACCATCACATCGGCGTGTGCAGTGCCGACCGGTCAAGACAAACTCAAACTGCTTTGTTCCAGGTTCCCCAAACAAGGCGATGGAGGCGCTGCCAAAACCGCCGCTGCTCTTGTTGTCTTGGTCAAACTGGCGCCAGACTTCCTTTTTGTATTCGTCGCTATGCAAGCGGTCAAAAATCTGGCGCGTCAGATCCTGCTGATCAGCCGTGAGGACATCGCTAATCTTCTTGGGCGTGATGTGCCAGTTGTTGTCCACCTTAAGACGACGCGGATCGCTCCATGGGAAGCAAAGAGCCATTCGCTGTTCGGCGTTTAGACTACCGTGCAATTGCGACACGAGCGTTTCCGATGCGGTGGTGGCGGTTGGGCGCTCCTCCGCCAGAGCTGACCCGATGAGGCCGAGGGTGCTGGTGGCCAGCCATTTGCGGCGATTGATTTTCAGAGGTGAGGTCATGATCGTCAGGTTATGCGTTCAGGTTCAACTGATTTAATCAGATCGGGAGGGTAAAGAAAAGCCTTCATTTTTAGTTCACGTGGCGGCGGTGCGCTGGACAACCCCACCATTTACCCACCCGCGCAGCATGGCCGATGGATGGGGAATCGATCCTCACCAACTCCGACAAAGGAGACGCTTTACCTCACGTGAAGATAATGTGCGTCCCATCGCCAGCGGCGTCCTCGTAAAACTGGCCGACGGTTAGAACGTCATCGACTCGATCCCAGAGGTCTGCCTTTTTGAGCTTGAACATGTCCATCGCTAATTTGCAGGCAAAGATCTTGCCGCCAGAGTCGGAGATGAGTTCCAAAAACTCTTGGATCGGTGGGATGTCCAGCTTCTCCATTTCCTTGTTCATCAGGGAGGTAGCGAAGGCGGAGACTCCAGGCAACGCTCCCATCCAGGTGGGGAACGGCATCGTGATTGGCATCCCCAGCATTGGCATTGCCATGTTGAGTGCTGAATTGCCGACGGTCGAGACCTTCAGATGATCCAAGGTAGATTTATTCAAGGCATTGAGCCCAAAAAAGGTAAAGAACAGCGAAGCCTCGATGCCTCAGGCGCTCGTGCTGATGAACAGCGAGCTGTT